>JBCCTM010000340.1:0-3336 GCA_039198535.1 Pseudomonadota bacterium | reverse complement strand
TCGGCGGAAATCAGGAAGGAGCCGACGGGGAAATTCTCGCCATCCGCATCCTTGCTGGCGGGGGCCTCCACCGGCGAGACCACATCCGGCGCGGCCGCAACAGCCGTCTTTTCGCTCACCGGTTCGGCCATGGCTTGACGCGGGCGCGCCCCTTCCTCTTATGACAGGGCCTCTTAAGGCCCGCGCGAACCCTACTGACGTCGCCCATTCCTGACAAGGACGCCCCGCCCCTCGCGCAGTGCGGCGGCGCCCACGGCGTTTCGGACCCTCAGAGCCCTCGGCCATGCCCCCTATCGATGTCGCCGCCGCCAATTTGAGCCTCACTCTGCTCGCCGGGCTTTGCCTCGCGGCGTGGGGCTATCTCCTGGCCTTCCATGGCGACTTTTGGCGGGCCGACCAGAAGCTGGGGAAGAAGACTTCAGACCGCGAAGCTTGGCCGAACGTCGCCGCGATTATTCCCGCCCGCGACGAGGCCGCGACCATTGGGGCGGCCGTGGAAAGCCACCGGCGCAGCGCCTATCCCGGCGCGCTTACGGTCATTGTCGTCGATGACGGCTCCACGGACGGGACCGCCGACCTCGCGCGCGCCGCCTTCGAGGACGCCGGCCGATTGGGCGAGGATTCCGGCCCCCGCCGCCTCGCCATCGCCGCCGCGCCGCCGCTCACCGCGGGCTGGAGCGGCAAGGTGGCGGCGATGGACGAGGGCCTGCGCGCCGCGGAGGCGGAGGCGCCGGACGCTGAATTCCTGCTCTTCACCGACGCGGATATTCGTCACGGGCCCGACGCGCTCGCCCGGCTGGTGGAGAAGGCGCTGCGCGATGGGTGCGCCCTCGTCTCACTGATGGCGCGGCTCGATGCGCGGGGGCCATGGGCGGGCTGGCTTATCCCGGCCTTCGTCTACTTTTTCCAAGTGCTCTACCCCATGCGGCGCGTGAACGACCCAGCCGACGCCATGGCCGCCGCGGCCGGCGGCTGCGCGCTCATCAACCGCCGCGCCCTTGAGGAGGCCGGCGGCCTCGCGCCCATCGGCGCGGCGCTGATTGACGATTGCGCGCTGGCCCGGCTCATCAAAGGCGAGCCGCCGGCCCGGCGCATCTGGTTGGGGCATGGGACCACTGTCGTCAGCGGGCGGGACAATCGGAGCCTCGGCTCGATCTGGTCGATGGTGGCGCGCACCGCCTTCACGCAGCTCAATTACTCCGCAGACCTCCTCACCCTGACGGTGCTGGGACTGGCGCTCGTTTTTCTCGCTGGCCCCGTGGCGTTCCTAACGGCGCCGCTCCATGGGGACGTCCTCGCCATGGCGCTCGGCGGGGCGGCTTGGGTTGCGATGGCGCTCTCCTTCGGCCCCACCTTGCGGCTCTACGGCAAGCCGTCCATCGACGGGCTGCTGCTCCCAGCGGCGGCGGCGCTTTATCTCGCGATGACCATTAGCTCGGCCCTCAACCATTGGCGGGGCGAAGGCGGCCGCTGGAAAGGCCGAACCTACGCGCGGCCGGACGCGGAGACCTAAGACCGAACGAACCCGGCGCTTTGGAGCCAGTCTGCGGCGGCGCGCAGGGTATCCGCAAAGGGCGGCGGGACGAGCCCCAATTCGGCGCGCGCCTTCCCATTGTCAAAGAAGACCCGTCGGCCGGAGAGGCGCACGCCGGTGAGCGGCGCCTTCGGCGGCTTGCCGCGCAGATCCGCCAGGGCCTCGTCGATGGCGCCAAAGGCGAGCGCCACGGGATATGGAACCCGGCCGCGGGGCGTCGCTGCGCCTGTCGTCTCCGTAAGGGCGGCGAGAAACTCAGACATCCACATATTGTGACCGGCGAGCAGATAGCGCTCGCCGGGCCTGCCCCGGTCGCGCGCGGCGATAAGCGCGCCCGCCAGCGCATCCACATCGATGAAGTTGAGCGCGCATTCGAGATAGGCGGGCGTGTCGCCGTTCAGAAAGTCGAGCAAGAGCCGCGTCGGCCCGGTGAGCGTCCAATCCTCCGCGCCGAGCGGCATGGTGGGGCTGGCGGCGACGGCGTCGATGCGTCCCTTTTGGGCGGCGTCCACGACCAAGCGTTCCGCCCTCCATTTGGCGAGGGCATAGGGGCCGAGCATGTCGCCCTCCGCCCGCTGCGCGGTCTCGTCGATCGTGACGACGGGCCGGCCGGCCGGGCCGCCGATGAGCGTGGTGAGGCTGGACACATGGATAAGCCTTGGCCGCGCGCCCGCCGGCTGGGCGGCGATCGCGTCTACAATGTTCCGCGTCCCGCCCAGATTGACGCGATCGAAAACCGTCTTGTCTTTGGCCCAAAGGAAGGCGTTGGCGGCGAGATGGAATACGGCCGCGGCGCCTTTCACGGCTTCCTCAACGGCGCGCGCATCTTCGATGGACGCGCGGACGAATTCGTCCCCCTCCCCAAGCGCTGCCTTCGGTTCGGCGACATCCAGCACGCGGACGGCTTCGCCCCTCGCCTTCAGCGCTCGCACCAGCCGACCGCCAACGAAACCGGCCCCCCCCGTCACGAGATTCATGCGTCGCCCTCGGGAGCTGGATAGGGGCAGACAAGCACGCCGGCGTCGGTCGCGGAGCCGACGGCGAGCCAGTCCCCGGCGCGCACCGCCGACGTGGCGCCGGAGAAGACGCGCCCTGACGGGTCGCGCAGAACGAGGCGCGCCGCGCCCGTTTTCAGATCGACGCGCCAAACCTCTGACGGGGCGGTGTGGCCGAACCAGCCCTGGCGGTGGATCGCGAGGCGCAGGAGATTGGGATGCGCCGCCGCCAGCGCCGCGCCGCCATCAATGCTGAGATTGTCCGGCGCGGCGGGCAGCTTAAATGTGCGGCGGGGCTGGGCGTTCCCCCTCGCAAGATCGGCGTCAGCGAACAGCGCCAACCGCTTGCCGCGGGTGAGAGCGACGAGCACGGCGTCGCCATCCATCAGCGAGGGCGGCGCGGCGGCGATCCCGTTGGCGAAGGCGAGGCCGGACGCGGCGACCTTGAAGTCCTCCAAACCGTTCGGCGAGCGCACGAGCGCGCCGCCGGCGTGGCCGCGCGCATCGTCCGAGAAGCCGCCCGCGCCGCATCGCCGCCGGTCCAATGTAACGACAACCCGCTCGCCCATAACCGCAACGTCGTTGACTGAGCAAAAGGCCACAGACGCCATGTCCTGGTCGCCCGTTCCCTCAGGCCCGGTTTTGGCGTCTGAAGCCTTTTGCTCCGTCAACGACGTTGCGGTTATGGGCGAGCGGGTCGTCGTGACGTTGGACCGGCGGCGATGCGGCGCGGGCGGCTTCTCGGACGACGTGCGCGGCCACGCCGGCGGCGCGCTCGTGCGCTCGCCGAACGGTTTGGAGGACTTC
>JBCCTM010000339.1:0-3348 GCA_039198535.1 Pseudomonadota bacterium | reverse complement strand
GCCGGAACACCAACACCGCCGCGCCACCGGCGCGCGCTAGACAGCAAGGCGACGCCCGGTCGCCGCATTGGGAGGTCGATCAACCATGGGCGCCACGCAAGACGTTTTCATTCTGGACGCGCGGCGGACGGCCGTCGGCAGCTTCGGCAAATCGCTCAAGGACGTGCCGCCGATCAGCCTCGGGACCACAGCCGCAAAAGCGGCGCTCGAGGCGTCCAAGGTCGATGGGGCCGAGGTGCAAGCCACCGTGATCGGCAGCGTCATCCATGGCGAGCCGCGCGACATGTACATCTCGCGCGTGATCAGCATGGAGGCCGGCGCGCCCAAGGAAGCCCACGCGCTGACCGTGAACCGGCTCTGCGGCTCGGGTCTGCAAGCGGTGGTCTCGGCCACGCAAATGGTGACGCTCGGCGACGCGGAGATCGCGCTGGCCGGCGGCGCGGAGAGCATGAGCCGTTCGGGCTACCTCGTCCAAGGCGCGCGCTGGGGCACGAAGATGGGCGACGCCAAAACCGTCGATATGATGCTGCAAGCGCTCCATGACCCGTTTGGCGCCGGCCATATGGGCGTCACCGCGGAAAATGTGGCCAAGCGCTGCCAGATCACCCGGGAGGAGCAGGACGCCTTTGCGCTGGAGAGCCACCGCCGCGCCGCGGCTGCCGTCTCGGAAGGCCGCTTCAAGGAGCAGATTGCGCCGGTGGTGATGGAGACCCGCAAGGGCGAGGTTGTGTTCGAACAAGACGAGCATTTTCGCGCGGAAGCCTCGATCGAAGACATGGCGAAGCTGCGGCCGGCCTTCCAGAAAGACGGCACTGTGACGGCCGGAAACGCCTCAGGGCTCAATGACGGCGCGGGCGCGCTGGTGCTGGCCAGCGAGCGCGAAGTGTCGCGCCGGGGCGCCAAGCCGATCGCGCGCATCGTCTCCTATGGCTTGGCGGGGGTGGAGCCGTCGGAGATGGGCATGGGGCCCGCGCCGGCCAGCCGCCGCGCCATCGACCGCGCCGGGCTCTCCTTCGAGGATTTGGATGTGATCGAGTCCAACGAAGCCTTCGCCGCGCAAGCCTGCGCTGTGACCAAGGAGTTGGGGCTGGACCCCGCCAAGGTGAACCCCAATGGCGGCGCGATCGCTCTGGGCCACCCGATCGGCGCCTCAGGCGCGATCATTCTCACCAAGCTGCTCTATGAGTTGAAGCGCACCAAAGGCCGCTATGGTCTCGCCACCATGTGCATCGGCGGCGGCCAGGGGATCGCCGTGGTGGTCGAACACCTGCACTGACGGCGGCGCCGATCGTCCCCATGCAAAGCGCCGGCCCCGCAAGGCCGGCGCTCTTTTTTTCCATCCGCGCCTCAGCGGCGGCGGCGCGCGATTACTCGACGATCGCTGTGATGGTGGACTGGCCGCTATTGCCGTTCGTGGCGGTGTAGTCGGAGACTTCGCCGACTTTGATCTCGCCGGTGCCGCCCGTGAACGTGGCGCAGAGATCGCCCTCGGCCGTCGTCGCGCAGACTTTCCGCGCTTCTTCATCGAACGTGTACGGATACGCCTCGCCGTCCGGCGCGGTCACCATGGCGGCCTTCTCATCGAACACCCACACCTCTGACTCGCCGCCTTCTACGCTGAATTCAACGGTCACCACGCGAGCCATGGCCGGCGTCGCCAGCAACCCGGCCGCCGCGATCGCCGCAATTACGAAATGTCTCATCAAACTGTCCCCTAGATCTGTTTCCCCGACACGCGAACATCAGGGCGGTTGGACCTCGGCGATCCACCGCTTCCGCGCGTCTGTTCCAATGTCGCCGAAAGGCGGGTGAAATTACTCTTCGATCGCCAAGATCGTGGCGGAACCCGTGGCTCCGTTGGACGCGGTGTACTCCGCCGTCGCGCCAACTGCAGCCTCTTGCTCCTCGCCGGTGAAGGTTGCGCAGAGCTCGCCTTCATCCAACGTCGCGCAGAGCTTCCGCGCTTCCTCGTCGAAGGTGTAATCATACTCTTTGCCGGTCGGGCCGGTCGCCTTGCCGGTCTGGTCGTTGAACTTCCAGGTTTGCTTTTCGCCCTCGGAGGGCGTGAACTCCACCGTCGTCACGGCGGCGGCCGCCGGAAAGGCGAACGCGGCGGCGAGGGCCGCAGCGATCAACGTCTTTTGCATATGCGTCGGTCTCCCTAGTATCGCGCCGGCGGACCCGGCGCGTTGATTTAGCGCGCAGTTGCGCGGGGCTGAGGTAAATCAACTCGGCGGCGAAAAACAAGCGCAGGACGCAACGAACGCAGGATGCAACGAAGGCCGGACGCAATGAACGCAAGGCTCCCGACGCGTGCGGAGCCTCGGAAACGGGAGGACGCGCCCATGGGCGATGTGGTGAATCTCCGCCAGGCGCGGAAGCGGCGCGCGCGGGAGGCGGCGCGGGCGGCCGGAGACGCCGCGGCGGCGCGGCACGGGAGAAGCGCGGCTGAACGCCATGCGGACGAAGACGCGAAAGCGAAGGCGGACGCGCATCTGGACGGCCATCGCAGAAGCGCCGAGCCACCGCGCAGGAAAGCTTCGGATGACCCCGCGACACCGTCGACCGATGAAGGGGCTGAGCGATAACAGCGCGGTTCGAAACCTATCGCGCCGCTGCGAAGACGGGCCGCCGGGGCGCTTGGCGCGCCGCGCTCGGCTATCTGCTCACTTTGCTCGGGCCCATCTTCGCCGCCGCTCCCCTCCTCGCCCTCGTCAGCGCCGCAGGATGGCTTGACGGCCTGTCGCGCACGGAAATCAACTTAATGGTGGCGCTTGGCAGTTTGGCGCTGGCGCCGCTGGCGCTCTGGGCGGCGCTGTGGCTGCTGCATGGCCGGCCGTTCCGCTCCTTGCTCAGCGCCGATGGGCGGTGGCGGTGGCGAGAAGCGACGCTGGGCGCGGCGGCGGCGATATGCGTCGTCGGAGCGGGGCTCGGCCTTGGCTTGGCGACCGGGCTCACGGAAGTGGCCGCCATTGAAGACTACACGCCGCCCTGGGTCCTGCTCGCGACGGCGATGCTTCTGATCCCCGCTCAAGCGACGGGAGAGGAGCTGGTTTATCGCGGCTATCTGCTCCAGGAGATCGGCGCGCGACTGCCCTACTGGCCCGCCTGGGCCATGGCCCCCGCAGCCGTGTTTGGCGTGCTGCATTACGATCCCAGCGCGACGCCGGCTTTAGCGGTCTATGGATTGCTCTACGCGCTTCTCTTCGGCGTCTTCGCCGCCGCCCAGGGGCGGCGTGAACAGGCAGATCACGATCCAATTGTTCATGACGTGAAAGCCCGAGGCGAGCGCGATGCCGCCCGTCCGCCACACCAAGGCGGCGGCGAAGACGCCGAAGAGAAGCGCGT
>JBCCTM010000338.1:0-3369 GCA_039198535.1 Pseudomonadota bacterium | reverse complement strand
GGGGTGTCGGCGGCGCTGGTCGGGCATGTAGGTGCCTCGCTGAGCGGGGCCGGGGGGACGGGGGGGGGCCGACGTGTCGGCCAGACCGACGGGGCTGCCTGCGCCCGGCGCGGCTCAAGCGGACAAAGCGCCTTTGATCTTGATCTCGCTGCGCGCCGTTGGGATCTGCTCGGCGGCCATGCGAGGGAGCGCTCCCTCCGAGCGCCCCGCTGTTGCGCTCGGGGTCGGCTCAAATTGATTGGCGTCCCAGCGTGTCTTGTAGGAGCAGGCGCGCCGCGCAGGCGGCCACCGCCTGACGCTTGGGGAGACGGTCGCAGAGAGCGATCGTGTCGCCGAGACATTCGTCGGCGCGGCCGTGCGGCTGACGGCGCTGGAGATCGACGCGGCGAGGGGCGTTGTGTCAAGTCCGCGCCCGGCCCGTCGCAGGGCGCCGCGCAACGGTGATCGGGCGCGCGGCTGGGAGAGCGAGCCGGCCCCAATGATCTGTCGATCCCGCGTTTGCCATGGGCTCGTCTCTCCCGAGCTGGAGCAGCGCCGATCGGCGGAGAAAGCGGGCGTTCGAGGTGATGGACGGCCCATCGAACGCTGACGGCGGTGATCAAGGGGTCTCAAATCCTGCGGGGACGCCGCCGCCGAGGCGTTGGGCGAGAGGCGTCTATTCAGGCGTCTGCACCTCATCGATGATCTCCCACGCGCCATCGGCGTCTCTGGCGTCTCCGGCGCTCCAAGAGCCAGGTCTCCCGCCTCTGCGCCAAGATCGACGCGCGTGTGGGCCCCGTCTTTTCCCGCGTCATGGAGGGGCTGGCGTTCAACGCGGCGCTCGAAGCGATGGCGCGTCCGCCTCACCTCTCGATCGACGCGACCTTCGTAGAGGCGCGCGACGGCGGGCGGATCGTCAGTCACGCGGTCGGGCGCCGTCGACCTGAACACCGGCGGCGGCCGAGCGGTTTTGGCGTGGCTGCGGACGACCAACTCGGCGGCGCCGCGGGGGCGACGGGAGCCCGTCCTCGAGAGGCTGCGCGGCCAGCGCGGGTAAACGCTGAGTTCATGGACGGCCCCCCTCCGTGGCCCGCTACGGCGCGCTGGCCCGAAGGACGACCCGCGGCGCATTGGGCGCAGATCCATTCGATCGACCCGCCGGAGCGGCTCAACCAGGAAATCAAGCGCCGTGCGGCGACATCGGCGTTGGGGCCTCGCTTCGACCGACTGACGGGCGGCGTTCGCTTCCGAACGACGAGACCATCATGCGTCTCGTCGGCGCATTAACGTTGGAGCAGAACGGCTAGGGGACCGTGCGGGGCCGCTCCATGAGACGGGAGCATCTCGCCGGCTTAGGCGTTGGTGCGCCCGCGCGGGTGTCCCGCCTGAGGAGCCGGCAACCTGACCGACGGGCGATGCTGTCACCCAACCTCCAGTACGGGCGCGTGCGGCTTCCGAACGAGGCGATGCGCGAGATCGTGTCGGGATGCGCGACGGAAGCGCGCCGCTCGGGCACAGAGGTTGTTGTCGCGCCCAGGGCGGCCGCGGCGCGCGAGGCCGGCGGTGTTGAGACGGCGATCGGCGGCCTCTCGATCTTTGAGGCGGTCTCGGGAGCGCGCGCCGCCGGCGGGCGCTTGGCCTCGATACGAGCTGAACGCATCGCGATGGCGCGGTGACGCAGGCGGTGAGGAGAGGCCAGGCATGCGGCTGATCCCGTGGCGGCGGCGCATGTCTTAAGGCGCGCGGTCCATCCCACGCCGCCCCGCCCGCTCGCTCCGACAGGGCGCGTCGATCGGCGGCGCGGGCCCATCATTCGAACAGCTTTGATGGGAAAGGGCCTGGGCGGCGATGGGGTGAGCGCATCGTCGCCAGCCAAGCGCGGCATGCGCGGCGTGGAGCAGCCAGCTCTTCGGGCGCCCCGCTTATTCGGGCGACCCGCTCAGCGACGGTCGGATGCGCCGTACGCTACGAACCAGCGCTCACAAGCCGTGGCCCGCGTATCACGTTTGCGGCGAGCCGCCTTCGGGCGACGCGCCGCGCGCGCCAACCGTCGCGAACGCCGCGCAGGGGTCTCAATGGCCCCAAGCGGCGTATTCCCGCGCCAGGGCGCGCTGTGCGCTCAGCGCTCCAAGCCGGTCAACGCCGCTGCGAAATCTTCGGGTTCGAAGGGGGAGAGATCTTCGATCGCCTCTCCAACGCCGATGGCGTGGATCGGCAGGCCGACCTGGTCGGCCAGGGCCACCAACACGCCGCCGCGGGCCGTGCCGTCGAGCTTCGTCATGATCAGACCCGAGACGTCCGCCACCTCTCGGAAGAT
Source organism: Pseudomonadota bacterium (assembly GCA_039198535.1). Classification (GTDB taxonomy): domain Bacteria; phylum Pseudomonadota; class Alphaproteobacteria; order Rhodobacterales; family Rhodobacteraceae; genus JALEGB01. The sequence continues at coordinate 1,073 of JBCCTM010000338.1, read as the reverse complement.
CTTCACCTGCGAGAGCGCGTTCTGGCCGGTGGTCGCGTCCAACACCAACAGGGTGTTGTGCGGCGCGCTCGGATCTTTCTTTCGGATCACTCGCACGATCTTGGCGAGCTCCTCCATGAGATCCGCCCGGTTTTGCAGTCGGCCGGCCGTGTCCACCAAGAGGACGTCAACCCCCTCACGCTCCGCCCGCGCCATGGCGTCGAAGGCGAGGGAGGCCGGGTCTGACCCCTGGGGCAGTTTGAACACGGGCACGCCGGCGCGCTCTCCCCAGACGGACAATTGCTCCACGGCGGCGGCGCGGAAGGTGTCCCCGGCGGCGATCATCACGGATTTGCCGCCCGCCTTCAGTTGGCTGGCGATTTTCCCGATGGTGGTGGTCTTGCCCGACCCGTTCACGCCGACCACGAGGATCACCTGGGGCCCCGTTGGGCTCGCTGCGCCGGTGATCGGCAGCGGGACGGCGACGGGGCGCAGGATCGCGGTGATCTGATCCGCCAACAGGCCCTTGAGCTCCTGCGCGCCGATCCGGCGGCCGAAGCGCCCCGAGGCGATCTTCCGGGTGATCCGCGCGGCGGTCGCGGCGCCGATATCGGCGGTGATGAGGAGATCTTCGATGTCCTCGAGCATCTCATCATTGAGCGGACGTCGCTTTTCGCCGCCGGGCGCGTCGCCAAGGCCCACGGCCGCCAGCATGCGCGCCGCGAAGCTGGGGCCCGCGGAGCTTGCGGGAGAGCTGGTGGGAGCCGGCTCGGGGACGGAGTTCTTTGGGCTGGAGGGGGCGAGATCGCCGGCTGCAGCGGTCTCCGCGCCCGTCTCCAGCGGCGCATCAGCTGGCGCGGACCGAGCTGGCCCGCCGTCCTCCGGTCCCTCTCCCGTTTGGCTCCGCCTGTCGGTCTCTTGGGGAATGGGGCGATCCGTCTCCGCCGCCCCCGCCTCCGCCTCCGCCCCAGGCGCTTCATCGCCTCGCAACGCGGCTTTGGCCTCCTCTAGGGCGATGTCGGGCGCGACCTCTTCGCCTTCTTCCATCAACGCCTCGACGCCCTCGTCAATTCGAGAGCTCGACTTCCAGAGGC
>JBCCTM010000337.1:0-3380 GCA_039198535.1 Pseudomonadota bacterium | reverse complement strand
TGCGAAGGTGGTGCTTGAGGGGCTGGCCGCGCGCGATGTGTTCGTCCGCATGCCCGGCGTCGCGCCGCTCAACCGGTGCATTCGGGTGAGCTGCGGCCCGGAGCCCGAGATGGCGGCCCTCGCCGCCGCCTTGCCTGGCACTCTGCGCGACGCCGGGCATGCGTGAGGCCCAGGACGCGTGAGGCCAGGGACGCGTGAGGCCAGGGACGCGTGAGGCCTTGGCTGCACGGACTGAACGGCCATGACGCGGCCCCGCTCGCGCGCACCCTGTGATGGCGTTAGGCCCCGGGCCGCCGCGTTCGCAACCGACGCGAACGGCTGACGGGGCCTCGATGGCCCCTGAGGCCGTGGCTGTGGCGCTATTGACCGCCCGCGACGGTCTCCGCTTCTGCGCCGCCCGGGTCGGGCGACGGCTCGATGGGGAAGGGGATGAGACGCAGCGCGCCCACCGAGCCCGCCTCGGCGTCACGGCGCGCCAGGGACAGGCTCGCATAATCGCCGGCGCGCCAGACCTCCGCAAAGTCATCGTAATGGCGGGACAGGAAGTGTCCGCTCTGCCCCGTTGAGAGCGCGAAGCTGGAGCGGTCGAGATCGGCGAAATCATAGATGGCGCGAAAGCCGGCCGCCGCTTCGACGGCGAACGGCGCGTCCCCCGCGGCCGCGCCGCCCAGCGCGCCGCTGGAGAGGCCGCGCAGCACCGTATGGTCCCCGCCGCCGGTCTCCTGGCGGATATTGAGCAGGCTCGCCAAAAGCGGCGTGTCGCCGAAGGCGTGGTGACGATGCGTGGCCGAATGCGCCCGGCCCCAACGCCAGCCGTCAATGGCTTCGCCGTAGCGCGCCGCGAGCTCAGCAAGCGCGTCGTCGAGCGCCAAGCTCGCCATGTCCGCGCAACGCTCAGCCGCCTGCGTGCGCACATCATCGCACCAACGCGCCGCCGCGCCGCCACGGTTCAGGAACACGCGCTCTAAAAACGCCGGCGCCGCCGTGGCGTAGGCGCTTGAGAGCATGCCTAAATCATCCGCCGTCAGCCGTCGGGTCAACGCCCTCGCCCAAGTGGCGTAGATCAGCGGTTCGGCGAGAAACGCATCCATGTCGCCGTTCCACGCCGCCAGGCGGTCCAGCGCTTCACGCCGGGCGCCGCTCTCCCGATCACGCTCCGCCCACAGCCGTTCGGCGATCAGCGGCAGAACGGCTCGGGCCGCCTCGGAGACCGTGTCGGTTTGAATGGCGCGAAAGCTTGTTTGGCTGTGGAACTCGCGGCTGTTCAGCAGCTTTTCAATGCGGTCATGGCGGTAGGGAGCCGCCCAATCTTGGCCCAGATGCCGGGGGAATGCGGCCAGCGGCGGCGCGGCGTCGGCGGCCGTGATCAAGCCGCTCGGCGGATCAATCACCCGGGGCAATTCCGCCGGATCGAGCCAGCCCGTCCAGCTGTTCTGCGCGGACCAGCCATTGCCGGGCTTCGCGCCCCTGGAGAGACTGTCGAGGCGACGGAGCGGGGCGCGTCCCACCGCGGAGAGTGCGATGGATCGACGGTCCGCCACCAGCACCAATTGCGGCGGCGTCACATGGCGCTCCGCCGCGGCCAACGCCTCCAGCGCATCCCGCGCTCGGGACAGTCTAAGCGCGGCCTCGAGGCTCACATCATCCTCTGAGAGCGGCGTCCAACTGAGGGCGGCCACATGGCCCTTTGGCGTCGCCGCCGCCACCTCTGGCCAGTCCAGCGGCAATACCGGCCCGTGCCGCGTCTCCCGCAAAGTCGCCGCCACGGCGCGCCCGCCGCCCACGGGTATGGTGGCCTCCCTCAGGCCGAACGGGGCCCAGCCTTGGGGCGTCAAATATCGGCTGGGATCATCGGGATCGACGCGCTCGATGAAGATGTCGCCGGCGTCTGCGCCGAACGCCGCGACCGCCCAAGAAATCTCTCCGCTGCGGCCCTGCAAGATCGCGGGGACGCCGGGCAGGGTGGTGCCGATGACCTCAAGGCGGTCTGCGGCGGGCGCGCCGCTTACATTGCGGTCGCTGAGCGTCGCGGGCTGGGGCCCTTGAGGCCGTGGATAGGTGAGGCGCGCCGCATACCAAGGCCCGGGCGCTGTCAGCATGCTTTGGCGATCCGTCGCCATCAGCGGCGCGCGTGTCGCGGACCGAGAGCCCGCCGCCGCCCAAAGATGCGCGCCGCCCCGTTGGCCGATGCGCCCAAACGGCTCCGGCGCGGCGCTGAACAGCGCCAGCGGATCCGGGCGCCCTTGGCCAAAGGCGGACGGGGAGAAGGCGCGGGGGCCGCCATCGCCTCGGGCGGGGAAGAGGTCGGCGACGCGCTGAGGGCCGAGGGCGGTGAGGAAACGAGCGCGGGTCAACTCATCGAACACGTCCCAAGCGTTGAGCGCCGCTTGGAGCTTGAAGAGGGCGACCGAATCCGCCGGCGTCCACGACGCCACGTTGGCGCCGAGAAACAGCAGCTCCGGCGCGCCGCGCCCCAGAGACGCGACGTCCACCTGCCCGAGCCAGGCGTTCACCCCCGCCGCGTAAGCGTCGAGCACCCGCAACGTTTGCGGGTCCATCGCACGGAGCGACCGCGCGGCTCTGCCATGGAGATCCACGGTGCGCGCCGCCACATCCAGCTGCAGCAGGCGCTCCGAGAGGCCCGAGGCGCGTCCCCATCCGCCCGCGAGCTCGGTCAGCAATCCCCGCGTCGCCGCCCGGTGCAGCGTCATTTGCCACAGGCGATCCTGCGCATGGGCGTAGCCCAGCCCGAAATAGGCGTCGGCCTCGCTGTCGGCGAAGATATGCGGCACGGCGCGACGATCCCTCAGGATCTCGATCGGCGCCTCCAGACCCTGGGCTGACGCTTCGCCAGAATAGCGGGGCAAAGAACGGCTCGCCAAAATGTAGAGCGCGGCCGCCAGGCCGAGGCTCATGACCAGCGCCGCAATCGCCGTGAGGCGCGCCAGCCGCCAGAAGCTCCCCATGCGCATCCTTTCTGTCCGCCTGAGCGCCATGCTTGCATGGTTCAGGCCGCCATGCAGCCCGCCACGCGCTCCTGAGGCGCGCGAGCCCGGCGCGCGCCCGCGTCAGCCTGCGCCTGGCCAAGCGCGCCAAGCCGCCCCATGGTCGCTGCGGCAGGCGATGAGGGGGAGGTTACCCATGGCGAAGACGGCGTTTTTGGGGTTGGGCGTCATGGGCGCTCCCATGGCGGGTTGGCTGGCGCGCGCGGGCCATGACGTCGTCGTCTATAACCGGACGGCTTCAAAAGCGGAGGCGTGGGCGGCGGCGCGGGGCGAGGGGGCCGCAAACGCCGGCGGACGCGGTTCGGCGGCGACGAGCGTCGCGGACGCGGTGGCCGGCGCCGAGATTGTCTTCGCCTGCCTCGGCGGCGATCCGGA
>JBCCTM010000336.1:0-3448 GCA_039198535.1 Pseudomonadota bacterium | reverse complement strand
GCGTGATCCAGCTTCCGATCCAGCTTCCGATCCAGCTTCCGATTCATGGCGCGACCCTCCTTCCATACACCTTCTCCCTTTACCCTGTTGGGAAGCGGGAGGTTGGGAGGTCAACGCGACACGATGCGGCGAAGGCGGAATGCGCCGCGGCGCGCTCTTCATGCAACGAGGGGCTTAGGAATACTGGTAAAAACAGAGGCCGAGGCAGGTGTAGACGATCGCCGAGAGCAGAATCACCCAGATGACGCGCTCGCGGGCCGCGGGCCCGGGCTCAGTGATGAGCCTCGGGGTTGGATCATCGCCCGGCGCGGTCGGCTCAAGCCTGAAAATCGGCAAAGCGGCGTCCCGCGCGTATTGGAAAGTGATCGCCAGCGCGAACAGCACGGAGGCGGCGAAGCTGAAGGCGAAGAGGTCATGCCACCAATCCGCGCCGCGCAGATATACCGCGCAAAACATGGCCACGGCCCCAAGCTTCAGCAAGATGAACACTTCAGAGACGCCGAGGCCGAAGCGCCGGGCCAGGGCGTAGCGCTCCACGGCCCCGCGCAGCGTGCGTGTGGATGGCGCGTTGGCGCGTTCGCGGGAGGGCGCCTCCAACGCCGCCGCCGCCGCTTGGTAGGCCTCATGCAGCGCCGAGGGCGACCGGCTGGCGAGCACGGCGGAGACCGGGGCGCGGGCGGCGGCGTCCGCCTCCTCCAGCGCGTCCAGCACCGCGAGCGCCGCCGCATGGGTTTCTTTCCGCCGCTCGGTGAGCCGTTGAAAAATCGCCGACAGCAAGATCGAGAAAAAGATCACCAGCACCGAGAGCATTTCAAAGTAATTATCGGCGCCGACGCCGTCCACATAGATGCAGAGCACGCCGAAGCCGACAAAACCAAGATAAGCGGCGGCGAAAGAGGCGGTGTTTTCCAGCTTAAAATGCGTGAGAATGTTAGCGCAGAGCACCAACATCGCCCCGACATATTCATATCGCTTGGGCGTCACGCCGAGAATCAAAAAGAACAGGATCAATGTAAAGATCGGCGTTAGGAACCAGATCAAGTTCTCGCTGGCGAAGCGCATTTTCAGCGAGCCATAGGAGAACAGAATGGCGGAAAGCACGTTGATGGCGACCAGGGCGAGGGTGGGCGAATACTCCGCGAACGGCCTGGCCCCGCCGAGGGCGCTGAAGAAATCGCCCGCCGCCGACGGGACCAGCAGCAACGGCAGGGCGACGGGGATCGCCGCCATCTGCATATAGGCGAAGCTCAGGAAAGCGCCGACGCCATGCCGTTCCGCGGCGAGGCGCACGTAACGCGCTTTCAGCGCTGTGGAGACGGCCAGGAGCACGAGCGCCAGCAGCGCGTACCAAAGCCCCGTCAAATTGCCCGGCTGACCCTGCCCTGCGGCCCCTGCGTCCGGGCTGGGCGTCTGCAGATAGCCGTAGACGATGAAGCCCACGCCCACCATGCCGACGCCCAGCAGCAACACATCCGTCCCGCTCAACCGCGCGATGTCGCGCGAGACAAACAGCGGGAAGATCACCGCCAGCAGGATCGGCCAGCTCTCATAGAGCAAGACGGCGGAGATGCTGCGCCCTTCCTGAAACGCCGCTCCGAGCGCGACCACGGAGCCCACATAGAGCAGATATTGGAACACCGCGAGCGCCACGAGCGGGCGATCCTTGAAGAACCCGCCATGCCGCCGCCAATTGCGCACTGGCACCCAAAGAAAAAACGTAAAAAGCAGCGCTTTGAACAACAGAAAATCGGCGAAGACCTGGAAGTAGTCGTAATCAGCGTAAAACGCGATCGCCACCGGCGCGGCGGACGACACCAGCGCCGCGCCCAAGATGTAGAATAGGGAACTCATGGGGCCAAAAACACCGTCTCGAGATGTAACTCCAGCATCGGATGGGGCTGGAGCCCGGCGACGCGCCGGTGATGATGGCGGCGGACGGCGCGCCAATAGGGCTGAATGATCGCGCCGGAGCTCTGCAGCCGCCGCTGCAACCGACCCATCACCAGCCGCCGCGTCGGCAAATCCGCGACCTCCAACGCCACCTCGAGCAGCGCATCGAAAACCGGGTCCGCAAAACCGCTCTCATTCCAAACCGCGTCCGATCGATAGGCGAGCGCCAGGGTCTGCGCCGCAAGCGGTCGCATTGTCCAGGGGGTGATGGAGAACGGATGGGTCTTCCAGCCTCGCCAAAACCGCTCCGCCGGCAGCACCGCGCGGGTGGCGGCGACGCCCGCGCCGTTGAGCTGCTCCGCCACGGCGTCCGCGGCGCGGCGGCGCTCGGCGTCATCGACGGAGACCAGCTCCGCCGTCACCGCCGTGAGCCCCGCCTCCGCCAAAAGCGCGCGCGCGGCGGCGGGATCGGGCGACGGCGCCGGCGTGTCCGCGAATTCGGGATGCCCTGGCCAGACATGGTGATGCGCCGCCGGCGTCGCCTCGCCCGGGGCCGCCGCCTTGATGATCGCCGCCGGGTCCACGGCGCGCTGAAAGGCCTGGCCGAGGCGCGGATCAGCGAAGCCCTCGACGCGCCGATTTAGCCGGATCACCACGGTCTCCGCGCTCTCCGCGGCCAGCGCCCGCAAACCCAGCCCGTCGAGCGCCGCCCGCCGCCCCGGCGGCGTCTCGTAATTCAAGTCGATCTCGCCGGCGGCGAAGGCGGCCTCCTCCACCGAGGGCTGATCCGTGAAATCCCGCCAGACCACGCCGTCGAGATAGGCCTCGCCGCCCCACCAAGCGCCCCGTTCGCGGCGGCGCACCTCCGCGCGGACGCCTGGCTCATGGGAGACCAGCTCAAACGGCCCGGTGCCCAGAGGCTGCGCCGCCAGATCAGCGCCCGTCGCGTCGAAACTCCGGTGAGTGACGAGCGCCGGATAGTCGGTCAGCGCCGCGATCAGCGTCACATCGGGGCGCAACAGCGTGAGACGGATCGTGAGATCGTCGAGCATGTCCACCGCGCGCTCGGCGAGGCCGCCGGTGTTGGGGTCGATCAAGGCGCTGAGGCGGTCGGCCATGGAGTTGCCAGGCGTGCCGCGGTCGCACCAACGGCGCAGATTGGCCAGCACATCCGCCGCGCCGAACGCGTCCCCATTGCTCCAGCGCGCGCCGCTCCGCAATCGCAGCAGATAACGGCTGGCGTCGGCGCTCACCTCCCAACTGCGGAGGAGCCAGGGCTCGAACAGGCCGTCGGCGCGGTAGCGGACCAGGGGCTCGCAAAACGGTCGCGCGATCTCAGCGCTCTGGCGCCACTCATAGAGCCGAGGATCCCGGATCGGCGGTACGCTCATGGCGATGCGGAGAACGCCGCCGCCCCCGGGACGCAGCGCCGGCGCCGCGATCTCCGCCTGGGCCGGCGGCGCGGCGCCCAACACGCCGTAACTGGCGGCGGCGCCCAAGCCGAAGGTGCTGGCGAGGCTCAGAAATTCGCGCCGGCTAAGCCGCCCGCGCCGCGCGC
>JBCCTM010000335.1:0-3471 GCA_039198535.1 Pseudomonadota bacterium | reverse complement strand
CTTTGCGCCAACACGGTCGGGCTTTTTCGCGATGAGCGCGGCCGTTAGCCCGCCGCGGCGAGGCGCTGGATTTGGCGACGGAGCGCCTTCGGATAGGCGGCCGCGACCTCCGCCATCGCCGCCTCGCCATACATGCCCCTCAAAGTCTCGCCCGACGCCGCGAAGTACTCCACCGCGCCGAGCAGCTGATAGGTGAGCGCGAAAGCCTCCGCGAAAGACGCGCGGCTTTGTCCAGGGCAGGCCCGGAGCAGGGCGGTGATCTCGTCGAGGAGCGGGCGAAGATACCAGTCTTTGGCGGAGGCGGCGCGGGCGTGATTGTCGAGCAGCTCTCGGAGCACGATCCGGGTGACTTGCGGGTCCCGTTGGGAGGCGCGGTGGAGCGCCAGGATCACCTCCGTGAGCGCTTCGACGGCGTCGGGACCCTGCGCTTCCTGCGCGCCGCGCACCACGCCGAGCAATCGCGCGGAGATCCGTCGCAGCACCTCGCCGTACAGCTCCTCCTTTCGTTTGAAATGATAGAGCAGCGCTTGCTTGGTCAGGCCAAGCGCGCCCGCCACATGGGCGAGGCTCGTCCCATGGAAGCCGCGCTCGGCGAACAGCGTCTGCGCGGCGGCGAGCAAGCGCTCCCGGGTCTCCTCAGCCATGGCGTGTCCTCTCCTCGAGCGCCGCGCAATCCCCGCCGCGGCGAAAGCGGTTTGACATTTACCGATCGGTAAGCCAATACGCTTGAGCCCTTACCGATCGGTAAGTGCGCTCACGGCGACAAAGACAGCGCGTCGATCATGACAGCGCCTCAATAGGGAGACCCGCCATGGCTGATCATGTGCTCTACACACAGAGCGGCGCGATCGCGACGATCACGCTGAACCGTCCGGAGAAATTCAATACGCTGCGCCCAAGCCTGCTCGACCAGCTCGACGCCGCGCTGCGCCGGGCCAATACGGACAACACCGTCAAGGTGATCATTCTGGAAGGCGCCGGAGACAGCTTCTGCGCCGGCTTCGATTTCTCAGACGGGCTCGAGCATTTCGAAGACATCGTCGAGGACGGCTATGATCCGGGCATGGACATGGACCTCGTGGTCAACCCGTACAAATCCTACATGACCCAGTTCATGGGGCTGTGGCGCGGGCTGAAGCCCGTGATCGCCAAGGTCCATGGCTATTGCATGGGCGGCGGCTCCGAGATGGCGCTCTGCGCCGATCTGGTGATCGCCTCCGCCGACGCGCGGATCGGCACGCCCTATTCGCGGGTCTGGGGCTGCCATCTCTCAGGCATGTGGGTCTATCGGCTCGGCCTCGCCAAGGCGAAATACTACGCGCTGACCGGGGAGAGCGTGAGCGGCGCGGAGGCGGCGCGCATTGAGCTGATCAACGAGGCCCCGCCGCTCGAGGAGCTCGACGCGACGGTGCAGGCGCTGGCCGAGAAGCTGGCGCGCTTGCCGCTGACCCAGCTGATGGCCATGAAGCTGATCGTCAATCAAGCCTATGACAATATGGGCCTGCAGAGCACGCAGACGCTCGGGCCGATCTTGGACGGGATCATGCGAAACACGCCCGAGGGCCGCGAGTTTGTGCAGCTGGCCAAGGCGGATGGCGTGAAGGCGGCGGTGCGTCGGCGGGATGGGCCGTGGGCCGATTACAGCCAGGCCCCTGAGGGCGAACGCCCGCGGCTCCGCAGCCAACTCGGGCTGTGACCGCCCGCGCCGCTTTGCAATTTGCCGAGAGCGCGAGCAAAGCGGCGCAGCGCGCTGCACACGGGCACTCTGACGAAGGTGCGGCGCCCGCCCTGCGACGTGACCAGCCTCAGCCTCAGCCTCAACCGGCGATCTCCGCCACCGCGTCATAGGCCGAGCGCGCGGCCACATGGACGGCGCCCCATGCCCCGTCCCAGCGCTGATTGTAGGCCTCGCCCGCGAAGTGCAGCTTCCCATCAACGGGGGCGCCCAGCGTCGCGGGCGATGCGCCGTGGAAAAACGAGTAGGTCCCCCGGTGAAAGGGGCTGTTGCTCCAATTTTGGAGGACATGGCCCCCATAGGCGGGGGACGCCGCGCCATCATAAAGGCGGTCCAGCAGGGTGAGCGCCGCCTGGACGCAGGCTGGCTCTGACAGCTGAGTGTAGGGCGTCGCCACCACGCCATGGCCAAAGAACCCGAGGATGTGCTGCTCTGTCGGCTTATCGAGCGCGGCGTTGTAGAACAGCAGCTCCGCTTCCGGCGTCTCATAACCGTCGTCAAACAGCACGAGGTCGGGATAGAATCTCCGAGAAAATTTGAGGAACAGCTTAAAGCCGTCGGGCATGGTCGCGCCTGTAAGGGCCTGGCGTTTCTCCTGTGGCAGCGCCGGCGTGAAGGTGATGTCTCCGTCTTTGAGGACATTCAAAGGCGCGGTGAAGATCACATGCCGGGCCGATATTTCGCGTCCATCAGCGAGCGTCACGACGCACGGGTCTTGACGTGTGTCGATCCCGGCGACGGCCGCGTGGAGTGAAATCCGGTCCCGGATGGGGCGGGCCATCATCCTGTCGAAGAAATCGAACCATGTGCTGTCGATGAAGCGATATTCGCCCCGCCAGGCCCGGGCGTAGAAGTTCCGACGCCGCAGCCGCGCGCCGTCCCAAACGTCGCTGGTGAGAGGGCGGTACTCCCGCGCGAGCGCCGCGGCGTCGGCGCGGCCGGACAGTCTGTTGAGGACGCGCCGGTTGGTGTGGATCCACTCGCCGCCCAAATCGAGCGGAAAATCCGCCAGCCCATCATGGCGAAGCACCCGGCCGCCATGGCGCGCGTCCGCTTCAAAGATCTGGAAGTTGGCCCCGGCCTCATGGAGCAGAAAGCCCGCCGTCAACCCCGCCGCGCCCGCGCCCACAATCGCCATATCGAGCACGTCGACCTCGCCCCGCGACTGCGCGCGGAGCTTCTCGACCGTCAAACACAGCCCCGCCGCGGAGAGCCCCAGCAGCTTCAGAATCGATCGGCGGCTCTGGTTCAACGCTCAATGCTCCCAGAGTTCTCCGTCTCATCATCGATGAGTGGTAGGCCCGGAGGGACTTGAACCCCCAACCAAACCGTTATGAGCGGTCTGCTCTAACCAATTGAGCTACAGGCCCCCGGCGCAGAGTTGCGCGAGAGCGCATCTAGGCGCTGGAGCGGGGGGCTCGCAAGAGGCAGGCTGGCGCGGGGCAGGCTCGCGCGGGGGCGGTTAGGGCTGCGCTGTAAAGCCGGGCGCGAGGGTGTGCAGGCGCTCGGACAGGGCGGGGGCGGCGGCGGCCTCGGCGATCAGGACCAAGCGGCTGCGGCGGTCTTCGCTTGGCCAGCGGGGCAGGCGGGTGATCGGGTGGATCAAATGCTGCACCCCGTGGAGCACCAGGGGGCGCTCCGGATCCTCCTCCAGCGCCACGAGGCCTTTGAGCCGCAATAGGTCTGGGCCCGCCATCTCCCGCAGCGTCGCCAGCAGCGTTTTGAGCTGTTCCGCG
>JBCCTM010000334.1:0-3481 GCA_039198535.1 Pseudomonadota bacterium | reverse complement strand
GCCCGCCGTCCGAAACGCCAGCAACGCGCCCGCCTCTAGTTTTGGCAAGGGCCGTTCCTTTGCAAAGATATCCGCCGTCTCGCAGACGGGCCCCACCACATCGACGGGCTCGAGCGCCGCGTCCGGCGCCGGCTCCTGCACCGGCTCGATGTCATGCCACGCGTCATACATGGCCGGGCGCAGCAAATCGTTCATCGCCGCGTCGCAGATGACGAAAACCCGGCCCTCGCCCTGCTTGCGGTAGATCACTTGTGAGACGAGCAATCCGGCGTTCCCGGCGATCAACCTCCCCGGCTCCACCACAATTTGCGCGCCGAGGCCGCCGACGGTCCGCCGGATCACCGCGCCATAATCGAAGGGCAGCGGCGGCGCCGCGTTGGATCGCACATAAGGGACGCCGAGACCGCCGCCCAGATCAATGCGCCGGATCCGGTGCCCATCGCTCCGCAGTAGCGCGGTGAGCGTGGCGACCCGTTGGAACGCCGCTTCAAAGGGCTCGAGCGCCGTGAGCTGCGAGCCGATATGCACGTCGACGCCCATGATCTCCACGCCCGCCATATCCGCCGCGCGGCGATAGACGGTTCGGGCCTGGGAAAGGGGCACGCCGAACTTCGTCTCCGCCTGACCGGTGGAGATCTTCGCGTGGGTCTTAGGGTCCACATCCGGATTGACCCGCAAGGCCACCGGAGCGCGCTCGCCGCGGCTGCAGGCGACCGCGTCAATGGCGGCGAGCTCCTCGGCGCTCTCCACGTTGAATTGCCCAACGCCCACTGACAGCGCGAAGGCGATCTCGGCCGAGGTCTTGCCGACGCCCGCGAAAACGATTTTCTCCGGCGCGACGCCCGCCGCCAGAGCGCGCCGCAACTCGCCCTCCGAGACCACATCCGCGCCGGCCCCCATCGCCGCCAGCGTGCGGATCACCGCGACATTCGGATTGGACTTCACGGCGAACGCGATCAGCGGCGGGCCTTCGCCGGCCCCGGCGAGCGCTTCCGCCATCACCTCGTAATGCCGGCGCAGCGTCGCGGTGGAGTAGACATAGAAAGGCGTGCCCACCGACGCGGCGATGTCCGCCACCGGCACACCCTCCGCATGGAGCGCGCCGCCCTTGTACACAAAATGATCCACAGATGATCTCCGCTGGGCCCGCTCGCTCGCCGCTCAGCGCGTATCCGTGAGCGACGGGCGCTCCACCGGGCCTTTTCGTCCGCACGCCGACAGCGTCGACGCGAGGCCCAGCGTCAACATCGCCAAAAGGCAAAGCCGCCCCAACGGCCGCAACCGCGCCGCCACCGATCCCGAACCCACCGCCTTCATCGCCGCGAACCCCCGCTTTTGCGCAAGAACCTCAGGGCTTTCGCCCGAAACACCCTGCGAAGATCGCGCATGAGGCGGGTTGCGGGTCAAGCCGCCTTGGCGCGAGGCCGCGAAATTAGCGTCCCCCCCTCAATCGCCGGCCCCTCAAGCGGCGGCGCTGGCCGGTGATCCGGCGCCCTCGTGAACCTTGAAAAAGCCCAGCAGAGCATCGAGGGACCGCGCGCGATCCGCCAGCGTCTGGGCGTTGGCCGCGCTCTCGCCGACCAAGGCCGCACCCTCCTGGGTCATCGCGTCAAGCTCCCTGAGCGCGGCGATCACCTCGGAGACGCCCGCCGCCTGATCGCGGCTCGCCTCGGCGATGGCGCGGATCGACCGGGTGACGCCGGCCACGTCCTCCACAGTTTGCGCCAGCGCATCGCCCGATTGGCGCACCAGCACGACGCCTTCAGCCACCTCGCCGCTGCTCTTTTCGATGAGCGCGCGGATGTCTTGGGCCGCTTCAGCGGAGCGCTGCGCGAGGCTGCGCACCTCCTGCGCGACAACCGCGAAGCCTTTGCCTGAATCGCCCGCGCGCGCCGCCTCGACCGCCGCGTTCAGCGCGAGCAGATTGGTTTGGAACGAGATCCCGTCGATCACGGAGACGATCTCCGCCACCTTGCTGGAGCCGGCCTCGATCTCCGACATCGCCGACACCGCGCGGCGCAGCACGTCGCCGCCCTGTTCGCCGCGGCGCGAGGCCGCCTCTGCCAGCGCATCCGCCTCCCGCGCCTTGTCCGCATTGGCGGCCACGGTTTCCGCAAGCTCCTCCATCGCCGCCCGCGTCTCCTCCATGGACGCCGCCTGGCGCTCCGCGCGGCCCGCCATGCCCTCGGCGTCCGCGGCGCCGCGCCCCGCCACATCCCCGACCACGCGGCCCGTGGCGGACAATTGCCCAATTAAATCGGCCCATCCGGCGATCGCGGTGTCGATGTCGCGCTGCAGCTCCGCAAACACGCCGTCGAAGCGGCCCTCCATGCGCTGCAACAGATCTCCCTCCGCCATGGCTCGGATCACGCGGGAGGTCTCCGCCACCCCTGCGTCGACGCCGCCGAGCACCCGGTTGAGCCCCTCGGCCAGCTCGCGCAGTTCCGGATCGTCCAGGGCCAGATCGACGCGCGCCGCGTAATCCCCGCGTTCGGCCGCAGTCACCGCTTGGCCAAAACCGGCCCGCATGGCCTCCATCATCTCCGCGCGCTCCCGCAGGCGCGCGGCGTCAGCCTCTTCGAGCGACTGAGACGCCGCCGCGGCTTCCGCCGCCGCCCGCTCCGCAGCCTCCCGCCCCGCGGCCGCGGCCGATAGCCCTTTCTCAAGCTGCGCCACCAGGAAGCCGAGCGCTCCGGTTTGGATGATCAGAACGGCGGCGTGGCCGAGCGTCCGGGAAAAGTCGCCGCCGCCCGGATAAATGAGCGCAGGCGCCGCGAAATTCAGCGTCAGGTGATGCACGGCCACGACCGCCGCGCCGGCGAGCAGCACGCGCACATCGACCATCACCGCCAAGACGCCCATCATGGCGAAGAAGTACATATGGGCGTCGACCTGCCAGGGATGACCGCTCATCACGCCCACAAACAGCGCGACTTGTCCCTGCAGCGCGACGGCGAGCAGCGCCCGCCACGCGGTCGACTGCTGGGCCCGAAGCACCGCCACTGTGCCGATCGCCGCGAGCGACGCGCCGGCTGAAATCGACCACAGGGGCGCCGCGCCGAGCCCCCAAGCGGCCCCTGCGATGACGCCGGCGTGAACCCAAAGGAGCGCCAAAAAGAGCGGGCGGGCCATGGTCCGAAGGGTGTCGAGGGTCATCAAATGGTCCTTTGAAAGGCTGATGCGGAACCGGCGGCGCGCGGCGCGCCGCAGAGGAGGGCCGCGGCCGTCCCGTTGAACATCAAGAGCGCCCCTTCCCGCCGCAAACGCGCTGATAACGCCAGCGGCGGCCTGGTCGCGTCGAAGGCGGAAGAAACCGGGGACGGGCCGCGCGGGCGCGTCAGATCGAGCGCGAGGGCGACGCCGGGCAGCGGCGACGTCGCCAAAACCACGCCGCCGGCCGCGGCGACCCGGCGGCGAAGCTCTCCCTCGGAGATCAACGGATTGAATAGCACGCCAATGGGTTGCGCCGCGGACATGGATT
>JBCCTM010000333.1:0-3500 GCA_039198535.1 Pseudomonadota bacterium | reverse complement strand
CTCGCCCCGGCGCTAGGCGCGCGGCGCCATGCGAATTAGACTGTCTCCATGGCCGCCGCCCCGCCCATCCCCCCAGCCCTCCCCTTGCCGCGAAGCTTCGCCCCGCAACTGCCGAGCCCCGTGGCGCAGCCGCCGGCGGGGCAGGGTTGGATCCATGAGATTAAATATGACGGCTATCGTCTGCTCGCCTTCGTCGATCGCAGCGCCCGCAAGCCGGTCCGGCTGCTGACCCGGCGGGGCCTCGACTGGACGGATCGCTTTCCCGCGCTGGTCTCCGCCTTCGACGCGCTCCCATGCGAGACGGCGCTGGTGGATGGCGAAGTCGTGGCGCTCGACGCCAATGGCGGCAGCTCGCTCTCACTGCTCCAGGCGACCTTGAAGAGCGGCCGAGCGGATGCGGTGGCGTTTTTCGCTTTCGATCTCATGCATTTGAACGGCGCGTCGCTGGAGACGACGCCGCTCTTGCAGCGGAAGGCGGCGCTCCAGACCCTGCTCGGCCCGCCAGACCCTGCCGCGCGTCTGCACTATTGCGACCATGTGGTCGGGGAGGATGGCGCGGCGCTGTTTGAACGGATCGTCGATCTCGGGCTCGAGGGCGTGGTCTCCAAGAAAGCAAACGCCCGCTACGTCCAAGGCCGGACCCAAAGCTGGGTGAAGGCCAAGCGTGAGGATCGCGAGCGGTTTCAGGTGGTGGGTTGGACGGAGAAGACGGCGGGGACGCTCTCCGCCCTGATGCTCGCCGAGGCCGATGAGGGCGGCGCGCTCCGCCATGTGGGCCGTGTGGGCTCTGGCCTGTCCAACGATTGGGCGCGGGCGTTGCGCGCGGCCTTCCTGCCGTTGGAGATCCCGCAGCCGAGCCTCGCAGAGCCGCCCAAGCTCGCCGCGTCATCGGGCGTGGTCCATTGGATCCCGCAGGATCGTTACGAGGCGGAGGTGGCCTATCGCGGGCGCTCGACGGCGTCCGACAGCCTGCTGCAGCCCGCCTTGCAGCGGGTTTGGCCCGTGGCCAACGCAACGTCGAAGCGATCCCCCGCGCCCGCCTACGCCCCGCCCGCGCTCGTCTCGCCCGCCGATCTCGCCGGTGTGCGCATCAGCAATGGAGACCGGCCGCTGTTCGAGGATGAGGACCGGGAAGATCAAACGCCGCCCACGAAGCTGGATGTGGCGCTCTACTACGCCCGCGTCGCCGATTGGATGCTGCCCGAGCTGCTGGACCGGCCGGTTTCCTTCCTCCGCGCCAAATCAGGCCGGCGGGACGAATGCTTCTATCAGCGCCACCGCTTCAATGGCTTGCCGGAGGGCGTCGAGTGCTTTGACGACGCCGGGCGCGACGTGTTGGCGATCCGCACGCCGGCGGGATTCCTCGGTCTCGCGCAGTTCAACGTGATCGAGCACCACCCCTGGGCCTGCCGGACCTCCGCCATGGAGCGGCCCGACCGCCTGGTGATCGACCTCGATCCGGCGCCGGAGGTCAGCTGGCCCGAGCTGGCGGCCGCTTCCATCGCCTTGCGGGACAGGCTCAAAGATCTGGGCCTCATCGCGTTTCCGCGCAGCAGCGGCGGCCTGGGCCTGCATCTGGTCTGCGCCCTCGACACGGCGGGCCGGGGCGCCGCCGATTGGCCCGCGCTCAAGCGGTTCGCCGCCGCCTTCGCCACCGCCGCCGCGCGGGACGCGCCCCGTCTCTTCACCACCGCGCCAGGCAAATCGGCGCGGCGCGGCAAGATATATCTCGACGCCGGGCGAGCCGCCCGAGGGGCCAGCGCCGTGGCCAGCTATTCGCTCCGGGCCGCGCCTGGCCTCCCCGCCGCGACGCCGCTCGACTGGGCCGAGCTGTCCCAAGCAAGCGGAGACGCATCGAATTTTAACTATCAAACCCTGCCGGAGCGCCTCGGCGGCCTGGCCAGAGACCCTTGGGCCGGCTTATATGAGAGCGCAGCAACGATAACGCGCAAAGCGCGACGAGAGGTAGGGGACGGCGACTGATGCGAAGGACACATCGCCCATGGCCGCACGCGCGTATTGGAAGGGTTATCTCAAGCTCGCCCTGGTCTCCTGCCCTGTAAAACTGTTTAAAGCTGTCTCGACGTCAGAGAAAATCAGCTTCAATCAACTCCACAAGGACACGCTAAACCGGGTCAACATGAAGTATCATGATCCGGAGATCGGCGAAGTGGAGCGTGCTGATCTTGTGAAAGGCTACCAGTTCGAAAAAGACCGCTACATCGTGGTCAGCAAAGAAGAGCTGGATGCGATCCAAATCGAGTCCAATAAGACCATCGACATCGAAGGCTTCGTCGACGCCAGCGACATCGACACCCGCTACATGGACGCGCCGTACTATCTCGGCCCGGACGGCCCTGTGGCCGAGGAGACCTTCGCCGTCATCAGCAAAGCCATGGCGAAGACGGGTAAGATCGGCATCGGCCGGATTGTCCTCAGCGGGCGCGAGCGCATGGTGGCCCTTGGCGCAAAGGAGGGCGGCGTGGTGCTGACCACGCTGCGCAGCGGCAAGGAAGTCCGCGAGATGTCCGCCTTTGTCGACGCCCATGATTTGGAAGTGGACGCTGGCTTGCTGGACATGGCCGAGACGATCATCGCCGGCAAAACCATGGAGTTTGATCCCGCGGGTTTCGAGGATCGCTACGAGCAAGCGCTGCTGGAGCTGGTCAAGGCCAAGATCGCCGGGGAGGAGCCGGTGATCAGCACCGCGCCGGAGCAGGGCAAGGTCGTCAATCTAATGGACGCCTTGAAGGCCAGCATCGAGGAAGAGCGCCGGCCCGCCGCCGCCAGCAAAGCAAAAAGCCCCGCCGCCCAGAAGCCCGCCGCCACATCGACGGCGAAGAAGCCCGCCACGGCGTCGACGGACGGATCCGCCCCGGATAAAAAACCAGCGAAGGCGAAGAGCGCGGCGGCGGCGGCCCCGCGGAAGAGCCGCGCCAAGAAAACGGCCGAGGGTGGCTGACGAAAGCGGCCGACCTTGGCAGGTTGTCCTGGCCGGATAAGGCCAGAGCCTTATGCTCGACGCCTCGACAGCCCTTGGGGCGGGTGCGGAGGCGTGAGTGCGACGGGCGGACCTCTCTGACAGCGCGGTGGCGCTCTACGGTCGATTTTTTAACGCGCCACGGGCGGCGTATGTGGCCGCGTTGGAGCACGTAGGAGCGCGTCTCGCACGGGACCTCACCAGGGGATCGGGTCTGTTCGTCGTCGGCTTAGGCGCGGGGCGGGTGGCGGCGACGGGCGCGCTGGGCGATCGCCTGGCCGTCGCGCTGAGCCGTGGCGTGCAAATTTTCAGTGAAGAGCGCCTGCGCGACCTGCTGTTCCCGCCCGACGCCGCCGCGCGCGCCATGGGTCCAACCGCTCCGGTGGCGACGGCCTTGAAAGAGGGCGGCCTCGACCCGCGGGCGCTCGGCGTGCTCGCCGCATTCGACGCCGTTCGCATCGACGCCACCGGAACCCATTGCCGCTTCGCCGATGTGGCCCCGCTGCGCCAGGCGGCGGCG
>JBCCTM010000332.1:0-3504 GCA_039198535.1 Pseudomonadota bacterium | reverse complement strand
GGGCGCGCCAGCGGTCGCGCGCGGGCGGCGGCCCTCCGTGGCTCCCAGGAGCCCCAGTTCGACGCCGTCGGTCCTGGCGTCGCCTTGGTCCTGGCGGCGGCTGTAATCGGCGGGCTTTCCTATGGCGTCTGGAGCATGTTGATCGACGTGCAGAAAGTCAGCCCAGACGCGGCGCCCCCCGCTTTAACCGTGGCTGAGCGGCTTGACCCGCTGGCGGCCGCGTCCGTGACGCGGCCCGCGGCCTCCGCTTATGAAGAGGGCGGCGTATTGGCGGGCGGCGCACGGGGAGCGTCAACGGCGTCAGGGTCGACATCGCTCGCCGCCCCCCTGGACGGACCGCTGGGCGCGCCTGGTGGCGGCGAGATCGCTGAGGTCGAGGCGGTGCTCGCCGCGGCGACCGCGCTTGACAGCCCGCAACCGGGCGCGAGCGGACGCGCCGCTCCGCTGCAAGACGCGCAAAACGGCGGTGAAACCGCCAATGATCAAGACCGCTTGGCCGGCGCCGAAGGCCCGCTTGGCCCTGGGCCGCGATTGGCGGTGCGCGCGGTGGCGGATAGCTGGATGCGCATCCGAGACCGAGCGGGACGACAAGTCTTCATGGGAACACTGGCTGCAGGGGACGTAAAGCCGCTGCCGATCTCCGCAGGGCCGTATTCCATCCGGGCCGGCAACGCCGGGGGCGTGGTTGTTTCGCTAGACGGCGTTTTGCGCGGTCCGCTCGGTCCGAACGGGCGCGTCGTGACGGCTCGTGTGGGCGCGGAGGAAGCCGCCAAACTGCCGCGCTTTGCGCCGCAAGCGCGCGTCATCGTGTCGGACGCCCCTCTAGAGCCTGGCCCGCCATCACCCCCGCAGGACCCGCGCTGATCACGCGCGCGGCCCACTAAAATGGCGCTTTCCCCGGCGGGACGGCTTCGTGACACGCGGTTGCGGTTGCGCTCTGGCGATTGGCGCCTCAAATGCCGCGAGAGGCCAAAGATCGGAGCGCGCGCGGCTCGATCTGCGAGGTCGCTGGTCTTCGCGCTTGATCCACCGCCGGACGACGAGGACCGGCGGGTCAATGCGCGTAGGGGTTAAACGAGGGGAGCCGCCGCAATGGATTTGGCGCAGCGCGGACAGGGCGTCGGCGCGTATCAGAGACGCGCTCAGGCGCGGGGAGCGTTGGCATGGGAGTAAGACCGTGGCGAGACATCCATCGCCGGGTGTCCCGTAAAATCCATGTGGGCAAAGTGCCTGTGGGCGGCGACGCGCCTGTGAGCGTGCAGACCATGACCAACACGCTGACCTCCGACGCCGCCGCCACCATCGCCCAGGTGCAGGCCTGCGCTGAAGCGGGGGCGGACATTGTGCGGGTCTCCTGCCCAGATAAGGCCTCGACCACGGCGCTCAAAGAGATCGTCAAGGCGGTCGACGTGCCCATCGTGGCGGACATCCATTTCCACTATCGACGCGCGCTGGAGGCGGCGGAGGCCGGGGCGGCGTGCCTTCGGATCAACCCGGGCAACATCGGCAAGGCGGACCGCGTCGCCGAAGTCGTCAAAGCCGCCAAAGATTACGGCTGCTCCATGCGCATCGGCGTGAACGCAGGCTCCCTCGAGAAGCACCTGCTGGAGAAATATGCCGAGCCGTGCCCCCCCGCCATGGTGGAGAGCGCGCTCGAGCACGCCAAAATTCTGCAGGATCATGACTTCCACGAGTTCAAGATCAGCGTCAAAGCCTCGGACGTGTTCTTGACGGCGGCGGCCTATCAAGCTTTGGCCGACGCCTGCGATCATCCACTGCACCTAGGCGTCACTGAAGCGGGCGGCCTCCGCGCCGGGACGATCAAGAGCGCGATCGGCCTGGGCACGCTCCTGTGGGCTGGCATCGGCGACACCATGCGCGTGTCGCTCTCCGCTGATCCGGTTGAGGAGGTGAAGGTCGGCTTCGACATTCTCAAGTCGCTCAACCTCCGCCACAAAGGCGTGACGATCATCTCCTGTCCCTCCTGCGCGCGGCAAGGCTTCGACGTCATCAAGACTGTTGGCGTGCTGGAGGAGCGGTTGGCGCATATCTCAACGCCGATGACCCTCTCAATCATCGGCTGTGTCGTGAACGGGCCGGGCGAAGCGCGGGAGACGGATATCGGCTTCACTGGCGGGGGCGCTGGCAGCGGGATGGTGTACCTCGCGGGCCTGCAAGATCATAAAATAGAAAACGAAAAGATGCTCGATCACCTGGTGGGCCTGGTGGAGAAGAAGGCCGAGGAGATCGAGGCGGAGCGGGCCGCCGAAGAGGCGTCAGAAGAAGCGTCTGAGCAAGCGGCCGGCGAGAGCGCCGCTGTGGAACGGGAGGCGGCGCAAGCGGCCACCACCGCGGCCGAGTAACTGCGCGCTTCCTCGATACGCTCCGTTCTTGCACGAGAGCGCCGCCGCGGGCCGCTCGGGGCCAGTCGTCGGAGCGATAGTCATTTAGAAAGAGGCGCGCCGCCGTGCGACGAATTTTGACCGTCTTCCTCGTCTTCGTTCTGTTGAGCGCGGGCTTTGCGCTTTACCAAGGCGTGACCTTCGCGCCCCGGGTGGATCCGGCGGAAGCCGCGGCGCCCATGACGCCCAATTGGCTGCTGGCCGCGCCGGCCGGGGCGGATACGGCGGCGTCCGCGGCGGTTGAGGCGCCTGTGTGGCGCGCGACGCCGCTGGAGGTGATCGCCGCGCTCGATGCGGTCGTCCTGTCAGAGCCGCGTACGGAGCGCTTGAGCGAAGGCCCTGGCGGCGGCGGCGCGTTCGGCGTCGATGACGCGTTAGCCCGCACCTATTTACAGCGCTCAGAAACCATCGGTTATCCCGACTACGCCAATGTTCGAGCCGTACCTGTGGAGACAGGCGGGGCGCCGGCGGCTTCGGTGATTATGCTCAGCCGGTCCGTCTACGGGATCGGCGACGCTGGGGTGAACCAAGCGCGGGTGGAGCGCTGGATCGCCGCCCTCGACGCACGGTTCGAGCGCGTCGAATGACCGGGCGGAGGGCGGCCGACCGGGGCGGTCGAACCGGGCTCCGGAGGCGGCGCGTCTGACGGCGGCATCACCCTTGATCGCACCTGATTTCCCGCTGTCGCAAGGGCTCGCGGCCCTGGCTTTCGCGCTCGGAGTTCTCGGATTTTTGCAGCATAGCCGCCAGCGCTTGCTGGTGCTTTGGGCGCTGGCCTCCACCGCCAACGCCGCGCATTTCCTGGCGCTGGCGGCGCCGGTCAGCGCGCTGTTCGCCGGCGTGTCCGCCCTGCGCTTCGCCGTTGCGGCCGTCACCACATCGCCGGTCGCCCTGGGGCTCATCGCGCTCCTGACCGTTGCGGCGCTGGCGGCGCCCGCGCTGGGGTTCGCGCCGGCCTCAGAGGCGGAGAGCGGTGGCGGATGGCTGGCGGGGCTCGCGACGCTGTTGGGCGTTTTGGCGGCTTTTCAACGGGATGAACGCCGGGTTCGCCTTGGCCTACTGCTCTCCACGTTCCTTTGGCTTTTGAACAACATCGCCTTGG
>JBCCTM010000331.1:0-3516 GCA_039198535.1 Pseudomonadota bacterium | reverse complement strand
GTTTGATAAAGCAAGCGACGCCTTCACGCCCTGGTCCGCGCTTGATGGCGCCGCGATGGGCGATCCGACCGCCCTGGCGGCGGCGGCGATCCTCGCGCCCTCGCCGCACAACACCCAACCCTGGCGCGTGTCGGTCTCAGCGGACGCGCTGCGCGTCGTCGCCGATCCTGAGCGGCATCTCGGCGCGATGGACCCGTTCCGCCGCGAGCTTTGGATTGGCCTTGGCGGCGCGGTGGCCAATGGCGAGATCGCCGGCCGCGCTTTTGGCTTCGGGGTCGGAGCGGCGCGTCTTGAAGGGCTCGACGCGAACGGCGCCGGCTCGGTGACGCTTCCCCTGAACATCGCACCCGCGGGCGCGGTGGCCTCTGAGCGCGCCCAGGCGCTTGCGGCGGCGATCCCACGGAGGCGCACCAACCGCGCCGCCTACGCGACCGCCTATCCCGAGGGTCCCGTCGGCGAAGCGCTACGGCTCGCCGGCCTGGATGCGCCATCGCTGCTGGAGCGACAGAGCGCTCGGCTGACCTTGGTTGGCCGGGACAGCGCGGATGGCGTCGCCTTCGCAGACGCCACCCTCTCGCGACGCGCGCGATCATCGCAGATCCCGGCATGAGCGCCGATGGTCATCATTGGTTTCGCGCGACGCCGCGCGCCGTGGCGCGTCATCGGGATGGCGTGTCGATCCCAACGGCCGGCCTCTCCCCCGCCATGACCCTGCTGGCGCAACTCGCGCCCGCCGCCGACGCGGCGACCTCAGGCGCGCATTGGCTGCGCTCCACCCGGGCTCAATTGGCCGCCTCCGGCGGTTTCGGCTGGATCACCGTGGCGGATCTCGACGACCGCGCCGGGCAGATCGCCGCCGGTCGATTGTGGCAGCGCCTCCATCTGGCGTTCACCCATGCCGGCGTCGCGGCGCATCCGCTGAACCAACTGCCCGAGATGGTGGACCGGGATCGCCAACTGGCCCGCGCGGCGGGCTGGCGCGCACGGGCGGCGCGCCTCGAAGGTGGAGCGGGGCGGATGACCTTTGGATTTCGCTTCGGCACGCCCTTGCATGACGTTCCCCACTCAGCCCGAAGGCCGCTGAAATGGGTGACCGTTTAGGCGCGCTCGGCGAATACGCCGAGAAAGGGGCGGTCAAGCAGACCCTGCGCTTCACAACCTCCGCGTCGTCGCTTCCCAGAACTCGTTTGAAGCGACACCCGTGGCCGCCGCCTCCGCGACCGATTAAAGGAAGTAAAAAAGGCCGCGCAGTTGATGCGCGGCCAGGCTTATTGTCAGGCCATTATAAATTTTATGCTGCTCGATAGGGCCTGTGTTGATCGTCGCCCGGAGAGAACCCGCCCCGAGCGACTGTGCTTAGAGCCTCAGGAGCACCCGGACGTGGCGCCGCAGGTGTCGCATTTCAGGCAAGTGCCGTTGCGCACGAGGGTGAAGTTGCCGCATTCGCCGCACGCATCGCCCTCATAGCCTCGGATCTTGGCTTGGGCGCGCCGATCCAACACCGCCGCGCCGCCGCCGCCGGACGGACCATCCCACGAGGTCTCCACGGCGCTCTGGACCTCCCGCTGGTAGGCTTTGACCGCCTCCGAAGGGGCCTCAGGAGCCCGCGCCGTCTCGGCGGGCCCGCCATTCAGCAGCACCAGCGGATCCTTCTTACGGAGGTAGCCGGCCGAGCTCAGCTGACGCACCATTTCCAGCGCGGAGCCGGCGCGGTCGTCATCGATCTCCGCCAGATTGGTCTCAACCGCCTCGCCATCGCCGCCGCCCAGCTCGATGGCCGGCTGCGGCGGCGTGCCATGGGCCAGGTCATCTCGGCTGAGATACGAGATCGCCAGCTCGCGGAACACGTAATCGAGGATCGATGTGGCGTTCTTGATCGTATCGTTGCCCTGCACCATGCCCGCAGGCTCGAAGCGCGTGAAGGTGAACGCCTCCACAAACTCCTCCAGAGGCACGCCGTATTGCAGTCCGATCGAGACGGCGATGGCGAAGTTGTTCATCACACTGCGGAACGCGGCGCCTTCCTTGTGCATGTCGATGAAGATCTCGCCGAGGCGGCCATCCTGGTACTCGCCCGTGCGCAGATACACCTTATGCCCGCCCACATGGGCCTTCTGGGTGTAGCCCTTGCGGCGATCCGGCAGCTTCTCGCGGGATTTCCGCTCGATTTCGCGGACGATCACCTTCTCGACAATGCGCTCGGCGATCTTCTCCGCGCGGAGCGCCGCCGGCTGCGTGCCGGCCACGCTCTCCATCAGATCTTCAACATCCTCATCCTCATCGAGCAGCTGGGTCGCCAGCGGCTGGCTGAGTTTCGAGCCGTCGCGATAGAGCGCGTTCGCCTTCACGCCGGAGCTCCAGGACTTCAGATACGCCGCTTGGCAATCCTCGATCGTGGCGTCGTTCGGCATGTTGATGGTCTTGGAGATCGCCCCCGAGATGAAGGGCTGCGCGGCCGCCATCATGTTGATATGCGCGTCCACCGACAGGTACCGCTTGCCGATGCGGCCGCAGGGATTGGCGCAGTCGAACACGTGCAGATGCGCGTCCTTGAGGCCAGGCGCGCCTTCCAACGTCATCGTTCCGCAAACATACGCGTTGGCGGCCTCGATCTGGTCCCGCGAGAAACCGATTTCCCGCAGCAGGTCCAGGTTCGGATCGTCGAGGCGCTCCTTGGCGACGCCGAGCTTCTCGATGCAGAAGGCGTCCCCGAGCGACCAGCGGTTGAAGACAAAGCGAATGTCAAAGGCCTCGGCGAGCTTCTCTTCGACCAGGGCGATCTGCTCCGGCCCAAAACCCCTGGCCTCCAAGGCGGCGTGATCAACCCCCGGAGAGCCCTTTAGCGTGCCATGGCCCACCGCGTAGTCGACGATGGCCGAGATCTCCCGCTCGCCATAGCCCATCGCCTCAAGCGCGCGCGGCACCGAGCGGTTGATGATCTTGAAGTAGCCGCCACCGGCCAGCTTCTTGAACTTCACCAGCGCAAAGTCCGGCTCGATGCCGGTGGTGTCGCAATCCATCACCAAGCCGATGGTGCCCGTCGGCGCGATCACCGAGGCCTGCGCATTGCGGTAGCCATGGGCCTCGCCCAGGACCAGCGCGTCATCCCAAGCGGCCACCGCCGCGGCGGTCACGGCCGCGTCCGGGCAGCTGGCGTGGTCAAGCGGCGTCGGCAGCACGTCGAGCCCCTCATAGCCACCGGCCTCGCCTTTTGAGGCGCGGGCGTGGTTGCGCATCACCTTCAGCATGTGCTCGCGGTTCCGCGCATAGCCCGGGAACGGCCCGAGCTCGGACGCCATCTCGGCGGATGTTTTGTACGCCACACCGGTCAGCACCGCGGAGAGCGCGCCACAGAGCGCTCGGCCCTCGTCGCTGTCGTAACCGAGACCGTTCGACATCAAGAGCCCGCCGATATTGGCGAAGCCGAGACCCAAGGTGCGGAAGTCGAACGACCCCTGCGCGATCGCCTTCGACGGGAATTGCGCCATGGTGACCGAGACTTCCAGCGTCACCGTC
>JBCCTM010000330.1:0-3546 GCA_039198535.1 Pseudomonadota bacterium | reverse complement strand
TCCATGACCTCTCCAGCCCCCGCCGTCGGCGCGCGACTGCGTACGCCTATGGCGCGCGGGACTTGCCACCGCCACGCATCGCCACACGGCCCGCAGCGGCGAACGGAGCGCCGCGCCCCGCGGCCCCCCGCCCCTCGGCGACGGCCGCCATCTCCGCAGGCCAATCGTCTGAAGCCAGCCCATCAACGGCCGAGCCGACGACGCCTTCACAAGACGATCTCGAGCACACGCAACTGTCGCAACGCCGTCGCGATTTAGCCGACCGCATCCGCCGCTTTAGTGAGACGCCCGCCGCCCGCCGCCAATTGAGGCGTTGACCGGGGCCTCTCCGCCTCAGAACCCCCTTTTTATTTATCGCCCAACGTCTTGGGCGCGAAAAGGGGGCGCTCGACATCATCGAGATCGCGCTCCGGGGGCTTCTCCCGTCCCCCATTTGCGCCGGAGCCGACCGGCTGATCCGATGGCGGAACGGCCGCGTCGATGGTCGCTTGGCGATCCCTCTTGAGATCTTCTTCGAACCGCCGCGCCATCTCGGACTGTCGCTCGGCGTCAAGGGGATCGTCCGTCTCCTCGGTCTCGCTGGCGCCGAGCGGCGGCGCAACAACCGCGGAGGCCCCGACACTCGGCCTCGCTGACCCCGGCGCCGCCTGGTCGCTCACCGCCGCGCGCTTCACGATCCGGCGACGCTTCGGCTCGGCGATCGGTTGCAAACGCTCGAGGGGCTGGTCTCGCGACTGTCCCGGCTCGAGCGGCAACAACACTTCGGCGAGCGTCGCCTCCCCGGGGTCGGCCGCCGGCGGAACCTCGCCAGGCTCGATGTGAAACACCAGCGCCCCGCCCAATCGCTCCACGAGACTTTGCGCAACAAGACGGCCAAACCGCGCTTGGCCCACCAGCTGCGCTGGATCGCGGGTGTCCCGAGGCGCCGGATCCGCCGCGCCGACCGTCTCGCCCGAGCCGCTGGGCTCCGCCGCGCCTGTGAGCGTGGTGAAATGGATCGCGCCATCCTCAGACCCCACCCGCAGCCGGACCACATCGCCCAGTCGCGCATGGCGAACGGCGTCCAACATCATCGTCACCAACACCCGGCGAAGCGCCCGGCGATCGATGCGCACATGGGGCGGCGCGGCTGGGATCTCCGTCTTGACCGCCACCCCCTCGCGCGCGGCGGCGCTCCGCACCAGCCGGGCGACGCCGTCGATGAGCGGCGTTGGATCAGCGATCTCCCCGGCCGAGAGCGGCGCGCCGGCCTCCAAGCTCGCCAGGTCTAACAGCTCTTCAATGCGCTCCAGCAACCGCTCTCCGCCATCATGGGCCAAGCGCGCATACTCCCGGTAGCGATCGCCCCCAAGCGGACCAAACAGCTCATTTTTCAGGATCTCAGAATAGCCGACGACTTCCGTCACCTCCTCCCGCAGAGCGCCGCCCACTTGGGCGAGAAACGCGCCACGTTCGGTGTCCGACCCGTTCAGATCATCTTGGATCGGCCGCCAGCGCTCCCTGAGGATCAGCATGGCGTCCGCTCCCGAAGAGCGGCCTGTCGCCCCCGGCGTTGGGAAGATCGCGGCGTCCGTGAAGCTCGCCTCGACCCATCTGTACCCGCCAAGCCGCGTGCGCACTCGGAGGGTCAACGGCTCGAACGACCCAGGGTCTCCGCCATCGGCGCGCTTCGGCGCGGCCCCAGCCGCGTGCGCGGCCGAGAGATGCGTGGCCGTGGCGGCGGCGTCATCGGGGTGCAGCACTTCACTGAGCGGCAGATCAGCGATCTCGCCCCTCGGCAAATCGAGAGCGCGCTCGACAGACCCGATCGCCTGAACCACCCGACCCTCGCCATCAACGCGCAGCGCGCAGGTGGCCGAGACGTCTGCGAGACGACCCAAAGCTTCGCGCGCCAAAACCGTCGGATGGCGGAGGGGAGGCAAGGCGTCCGCCCAGGCGTCCCGGGCCGCCCAAACCGACATGGCCGAGGCGAAGGCGGCGCCGCCCCAACCAATTAAAGCAAGGAGCGCCCGCTCATCGGCGGAGCGAAACGGCGCGAAGGCTTCAGGGGGCGGCGGCGCGACGGCCAACGCCCCGCCGGCCAGGAGAGCGCCCATCCCGGCGGCGAGGGGGGCGAGCCTGCCGCCAAACAACCCAACGCCCAACATCGCCGCCAGCACCCATGGAAGCGCCGGCGACAACCCTCCTCCCGTGACCCACGCAGTCCACGAGGCCCCGAGCGCCAGCGGAAGCGACGCCCAGGCCATCGCATGGGCGCGGAGCGCGCCGCCCGCAGCCGCCGCAGCGGCCGCCGCCAAAGGAGCCGCGCTGACGCCCGCGAGCGCCGCCAAGGTCCACGGCGCGCCATTGGCGTTGAGTAAGGCGGCGCCGAAAACGGCGAATAACGCCGGGGCGGCCGCGGCCGCCGCTTGCGCTGGCGAAAGCCGGGCCGGCGCCTGGACGCCGTGCGGCCCGCCCAAGCGCTCATCACGCCCCGGCGCCGCGGTGTCACTGGACGGGATCGCCACTCTCTTCGCCTCGACGCTCTCTCGCCGCGGATGGCGCGGCCTCGGCGGTCTTCTACTTGAGCCTGCGAACGCTCCACAAGCATTGAGGCTTTCGCCGCATTTGCGCCCTTTTTCAGCGTGACGCGGGTCTCGGCCGCACGGCGTTCGGCGGCTCGACCATGATAGCTGAGGCAAGCGCGCAAACAGGACGCCGCAGAAATGAACGAAAATGATCTTTTGAGCCTGGCGACAGATGGGACAGAGGCGGTCCTGACCCTGGTCTCCACAGCGTTCGCGTTCATTTCCGCTTATATCGCCGGGCTCTACTTCTTTTTGCGGAAAGCGCCGTTGGCGTTGCGCTTGGCGAGTTTCGCTCTGCTCAGCGTCACCTTGTCCTTCCTGGGCATTATAGCGCTTGGCCTGCTCGGTATCCTCTACGGCGCGGATGTCGCTTGGCGGGAACTGGACGCAACCGCCACCAACGTCACGAGCCTCGGCGGCGAGCGACCTGATTTTCTGATGGGTTTGAGCGTCTACGAGGCGGGGGCGGCCAGCGGTTTCTTGGCCTTCTCGCTGCTCTACCTGGCCCTCGGCTTTATGACCTTTTTCTACCGTTGGCGCGATTGACCGCGGTGGCTCACCGGTCGTCCTCTCCGTAGAAGTCCGGCTCCGCATCCCAATCGAGCCCCACGGGCGGGCCTTCGGAGATCCGCCTTTTGAACTCAGGCGCGCGCCGCTCCTGAAACGCGCGCACGCCCTCGCCGCCATCGCCCTGGGAAAGCTCCCAAACAAGGCGGGTGTCGAGCCGGTGCGCCTCCATGGGATGCGCCGCGCCCGCCATCCGCCAGAGAAGCTGCCGGTTCACGGCGATTGACACGGGCGCGCCGCCTGAGATCAGACGCTTGGCGTAGGCCTTGGCCGTGGGCAGCAGCGCATCGGGCTCCACGAGCTTCGCCCCGTAGCCGCCGGCAAACGCCTCCTCCGCATCGATGATGTCGCCCGACAGGGTCCATTCGAGCGCGCGCTCCATGCCGACAATCCGCGGCAGAAACCAGCTGGA
>JBCCTM010000329.1:0-3593 GCA_039198535.1 Pseudomonadota bacterium | reverse complement strand
CTCTACACCGCCATGACGCTCTCCTCGGCGCTGAGGCATTGGCGCGGGCGGGGCGGGCGCTGGAAAGGACGCGCGTATTCCGCCGCCGCAGGGCCCGCGGCGGCGCAGAGAGAGGAGGGATGAGCCATGGCGAAAACACGCGGACCGACCGGCGGCGGATCGTCGGATGAGCCCACGCCGCGGCTGAGTAAATCGCCGCTCGGCCAAGCTCTGCGCGCCAATCTCAAGCGCAGGAAGGCTCAAGCGAAAGCCCGTCAGGATCCAACCGACCGACTTTCAGGCCCCAGGACGGGTGAAGCGGCTTCCAAAGAAGAGTAGCCTTCGCTACGAAGACAATAACTCGATTTTTTCAAGTAAAAATGCCAATATTGACCGAGGGCGTTTCGGTCTGGGCCGGTATTATCTCCGTACATGGTAAACAAGTCCACGCCGATATTAACATCGTTCGCAAGTCTCGCCTTAAGCAGTGTCCGTTACACTGCGAGCCGCTTGAAAACCATTCTTGGTTTCACGGGAGACGTGCGCGATGGCCGACGACAGCAGAGACGACCGCTCGGAAGAGCCGCAGGCGGTTGAGGCTGGACAGTCCCAGAAAGCTCAAGAGACGGCCCAGCAGCCGTCGTCTTCCCAGGCGGCCGATGGGACGAAACCGCAGGCCTCCGACGGCGCTCCCTCTTCTGGGAGCGGTCCTGCGTCACGACAAGACGCCTCTGGCTCAAACCAGTCGCAGTCCCAGTCTCGCCAAGGGGACAGTCGGACCGGCGACGAAGCGGTCGACCCGTCTCTGCTGCGCCTCGACGGCCAAGGGGACGATGACGATGATCAGTTCGTCATCCGCGAAAGTGGGCCGCAAAAGCCCTACCGTCCGGACGATCGCGTCTTTGTCGAAGCCGGCGGCGGCGCGATGTTTGTCGAGGCCAGCGCCCCGCAAGCGATGCGCGTTGACCCGATGCCCGAAGAACTCGCCCCAGAGCGGGACGGCGATCTGGAAGAGGATCGTCGCGCCGGGGAGGCCGACGCGCGACGGATCTTCGCCGAGGATGAAGCTGACGGCTTTGGCCTGGATCAGGATCTGACCGACGACGCCGGGGAAGGGCTTGTGCTGGCGCTCAGCGGTGAGGCGGCGCGGGCGGATCTCGGCGCGGTCAGCATCGGCGCGTCCGGCTCGGCCGGCGACGCGGCCAGCGGCGGGGCCTCGTTGCAGGCGGACGTCCCTTTCTTTGATGAGACCCTGCTCAATCAGACCCGCGGCGCAGCGGGCGACGGGTCCGACAGCGGCGAAGAGGATGATCGCCGAGAGGAAGGCGGGGCCGACAGGGAGAGCGAGCGTTCTGAGGAGGCCGGCGAGGGATCCGGCCAGAATACGACCGGTGGGTCAAGCGGCGGCGATGGTCAGGGTTCGGGCGCTGGGCCCGGCGCAGGAGACGGGGAAGGTCCTGATGCGGGCGGACCGCCGCCGCCCCCTGAGCCTCAAGTCGGTCCGCCCCAGGGCGTGACCCTTGAGGGCGGATCGGTCGCCGAGGGCGCGCAAGGCGCGGTCATCGGAGCGCTGACGGCGATCGCGCAAGGCGGCGGCCGGCATGTGTTCAGCGTCGATGATCCGCGCTTTGAGGTGGTCGGCGACACGCTCAAATTGCGTCCGGGGCAAAGCCTCGATTTTGAGACCCTGGGCGATCTCGTCTCACTGAACATCACCGTGACCGGGCCGACCGGGCTCAGCGCCACCAGCTCGGTCAGCTTCACCCTCACCGACGTGGATGAGTTCGATGTGAGCCCCGTCTCCGATCTCGATGCGTCGGCGGATCAGGTGAGCGAGGTCGCGGGAGTCGGCGCCTCTGTCGGCGTCATCGCGGCGGCCAGTGACGCCGATGGGTCGGACACCGTCCGATACAGCCTTTCCGACAGCGCGGGCGGCCGCTTCGCCATCGACCCGGAGACCGGGGTCGTCACCGTCGCGCGTCCGGACCTGATCGATTTTGAAGCGGATGAGAGCCACGCGATTGAGATCCTCGCCCGCTCAAGCGACGGCTCCATCAGCACCCGGAGTGTGACCATTGAGGTCACCGACGCGGCCGAGCACATCAGCCTGGGCTCGTCGACGCCTTACGTCGAGAAAGGTGTGGCCGAGTTGTCCGTCACGGGGACGGGCGGCGATGATCAGATGACCGGCGGCTCCGGCGACGACACGTTCCTTGGCGCGGGCGGACAGGACGATCTGCGCGGGGGCGCTGGATCTGACACGCTGAGCGGCGGCGGCGGGGACGATTTGCTGGAAGGCGGCGCGGGCGCGGACCGGGTGATGGGGGGAGACGGGGCGAGCGACATCGCCGTCTTCAGCGGCTTGCGCGCCGATTACGCCATCACCGAGAACGCCGGCGTCTACACCGTGGTGGACACCCGACCGGGCGCGCCCGACGGCGTCGACGAGGTCAGCGGCGTTGAGATCTACCGGTTCCTCGATGGCGACGTCGCGCTGGCCGATTTGATCGCCGCGGCGCCGACCGATCTCGATTATGGCGCGTTGAGCGTCTCGGAGACGGCGGGGCCTGGGGCGAGCTTGGGCGCGCCGGTCGTCACCGATTCCAATCCATCCAACACGTTCAGCTTTGAGCTGTTGGACGACGCGGGCGGGGCCTTCGTCATCGATCCGGGCACGGGCGAATTGCGGGTCGCCAACCCGGCCGCGCTTGATTTTGAAGTGTCTGACAGCGTGTCGGTCACGGTTCGGGTGACCGACAGCGACGGCTTGAGCTATGATGAGACCGTGACCCTCGCGGTGGGCGACGAGGCGGAGACGCTTTCCGTCTCCGGCGTGTTTGTGGATGAAGGCGTCGCGGAGACGTCCATCACGGGCTCGACCGGCGCTGACGACATCACCGCCAACGCCGATGGCGGCGTCCTGTTGGGCGGCGCCGGCGATGACACGTTGCAGGGACAGGGCGGCTCGGACTTGCTCGAAGGCGGCTCTGGCGACGACAAGATCGACGGCGGAACGATGGGCGGCGGCGCGGACGTCGCCGTCTTTAGCGGCCAGTGGTCTGACTATCAGATCACCGAAAGCGGCGGCGTCTATACCCTCGCGGATCGCCGCGGACCGGGCTTCGACGGGACGGACGAGGTCTCCAATGTGGAGATCTTCCGCTTCTCTGACGGGGCCGGCGGAACGGTGGATGTGGCGGTTGCGGACCTGCTGAATGACGGGCCGGCCGCCAATGACGACAGCGCCAGCATCGCCGAGGATGCGGCGAGCGTCTCGGGCGATGTGCTGGCCAATGACACCGATCCTGACATCGCCGCCGGCCTGCCCGACCGCCTCACGGTCGCCGAAGTTGCTGGCGTCTCCGGCAATGTCGGGTCTTCCGTCACGGGGACCCATGGCGATCTCACGCTCAACGGCGACGGCTCGTATTCCTACACCCTCGATAACAGCGATCCGGCGGTGCAGGCGTTGAACATCGGCGACACGCTGACCGACACGTTCTCCTACACGGTGACGGATGAGCACGGCGCCACCTCCACGGCCACGCTCACCATCACGGTGACCGGGACCAATGACGGCCCGGTGGCCAACGCGGACGCGGCCAGCATCGCTG
>JBCCTM010000328.1:0-3599 GCA_039198535.1 Pseudomonadota bacterium | reverse complement strand
CGCGCTCGCCGGCCTGCCGGCGGACGCCTCGCGTTCATGCGACATCGCCGAAACCCATAAAGTGTCGGCCGATAAAACGGTTTTTCTGAAGTATTACCAACGTCGCTTGCAGTCGCATTGGGTCGAGACCTGCATCTTGAGCGTGAACCTTGCGGCGGGCGAGCGAGGGGCGGGGACAACCTTGGAGACCCTACGCCGGCGTGTGAGCGAAACCGTTTCCGCGTCCCAAGCGGCGCTGGTCACCGCTCCCGCATTGGAGCGCCTGCTTGCGGCGTTATCCGAGAGACTGGCCGCGCAGCAGCCCCGTCAAACCGCCGCCGAGCGGAGGGCTGCGGAACAAAAAGCGCTTTGGAAGGAGGCGCAGCGTGAGCTCAATCGGCTCGGCTATTACCGCGGGGCTGTTGACGGCGTCTGGGGACGCGGCTCCCGCAGCGCCTTGGCGGAGTACAGACGGGCCTTTGGCGGAACGGCGGCGCCCGGGTCGAAGCCGAGCGACATTAATTCGGCGATCGTCGCGGAGCTCGCCGCCGCGAAACCGCGACCGCGGATATCCCGGCCCGCGCGCCCGACGGCGCCTCCCCGCTGCGACGGTTGGGAGGGATGTCGGGCGCTGGGCGCTTTCCATGAGCGGCGCGAGGGCGTCACCGGGAGCGAAATCGATCCGGAGCGCCGCCAGTTGCGTCTCGTCTGCGCCAAAGGCCACGCGATTGGGTGCCGCTTGGCGGGTTTTTACGATGAGGGAGACGACAGCACTGCGCGGTTCGCCAAAGATCTGTTCCAACGCGGCTGCGCGCTCGGCGACGGGTTAAGCGGCGCGTATCCTGTTTTTTGGGATCGACACGCCCAGGGATCGACGGGCGGCCAGACGCCTCGACGCCCGCGCCCGCGACTTGGGTCACCGCAGCAGCTACATCGATTGAGCGGACCCGTTCATCTCTCGGTAAACCCGTCTCTTAAACAGCCGTAAAAGGTCGAGCCCTATCCTTTACCTCTGCGCAAGAGGACGCGGAGACGTCCCGGCGCCTAGGGAGACGCGTGGCTGGAGAAGGAACGTCACATGCGAACGGGATCGAAAAGAGCGGAAGACGCGCAGGCGGGGCCGGCGTCGGGATGGATGGGCTGGGTGGCCCTGTATTGCGCCCTTGTTTTGATCAGCGCCTGGGCCGGCGGCTGAGCAAGCCCTATCGCTTTCGCGCCGCCGCGCATTCCGTGCGTGCCCGCACCGCCCGCCCAACGCTATAGTCGGCGCGGGCGGATGATTTGCGAGAGGCGCGCGCAGTGAGCGAAGAGCGGAACCTGGCCATTTTTTGCGATTTTGAGAATGTAGCGCTCGGCGTGAAAGACACCGGCGGCGCGGACCGATTTGACATGGGCGCGGTGATGGCCCGGCTGCTCCTCAAAGGCGACGTGGTTGTAAAGAAGGCCTATTGCGACTGGGATCGCTACAAGTCTTTCAAGGCGGACATGCACGCCGCCGCCTTCGAGCTCATCGAGATCCCGCATCTGCGCCAATCGGGCAAAAACTCGGCGGACATCCGCATGGTCGTGGACGCCCTCGACCTCTGCTACACCAAAGATCACATCGACAGCTTCGTGATCATCTCAGGCGACAGCGATTTCTCGCCGTTGGTCAGTAAGTTGCGGGAGAATGCGAAGACGGTGATCGGCGTGGGCGTGCGCAACTCAACATCCGATCTTCTGGTCAATAATTGCGACGAATTCCTGTTCTACGACGATCTCGTCGCGCCGCCGCCGAACACGCGGAAGCGACGGGCCGCGCGGGCGCAGAGCAAAGCGGCGAGCTCGGCGGCCGATCCGGCGGCGGAGGGGCTGGAGCTGGCGCTCGACACCGCCGAGGCGCTGATGGCGGAGCGCGGCGACGCGCAGAAGATCTGGGGCTCCATGATCAAGCAGACGCTCACCCGGCGCCGCCCCGGCTTCTCCGAGAGCGCGTATGGCTTTGGCAGCTTCGGCGATCTGCTGGAGGAGGCGGCGCGGCGCGGCCTGCTGACCTTGGAGCGCCATGAGAAGTCTGGCGGCTATGTGGTGAAAGAGATCACGCGCGAGGGCTAGCGCGCGTCGGCAGTCAAGAGGCGGGGGATATGCAGAGATCAAAACGCGCCGCCGTGGGGGCCTTGAGCGCCGTGGGAGCCCTGGGCGCCTTGGTGGGCTTGGGCGCGATGGTTGGGCTGGCTCATCTGGCGCTGGCGCAGGGCGAAACCGAACAAACGCCACCGGCTGCGCAGCCAGGAAGAGAGACGACACGGCAAGTTGAGACCCAACCGGCCGAGACGCCAACGCCGCCCGCCTCCAGCTCCATCGCGCCGGACGCCTGCGTGCAATTCTTCGCCTATGAGCTCGGCGGCGGTTGGGCCTGCCCGGGGCGGGGCGGCTATTCGCTGGCGGTGTTCGAGCAGGATCTCCGCATGGGGCTCGACATTGTGCACCGCGACTGGCGGCAGACCGCGCGCATCCCGTTGCGCCGGATCAGTCAGTCTTTCTCCACCTTCCCCGAGGACCGTGTGACCTGGATCGGCCCAGCGGAGGGGCCGACGGCGATGATGATCGAGATGGGCTTCGCCAATGTGGAGGATCCGGGCCAACCCGATCTCCGTTACACGCTGGCGATCCGGCTCGACGCTGAAGCGCCGGAGCGGACGTGCCTCGTTGCGGCGGAGGCCCATAATGGCGACCCCGTGGCGGCCCGCGCCCGCGCCAACGCCGTGGTCCGGCGGGATCGGGAGATCGAGGGCGGCGAGGCGCCATGCCTGTACGCCGAGCAAGCGCAGCCCTAGAAGTCGCGCAGCCCTGGCCGCGGTCAGCGCTTCCGCAGCGCGTCCCACATCACTTCCCGCAAAGACGGCTTCGGCAGCGCCTCGAAGGCGAGCGGCCTGCACACTTCCATGGCCGCCAGACCAAGCCGCGCGGTCATCGCGCCGTTGACCACCCCCTCGCCCAAACGTCGGCTAACCTTCGCGGCCACGCCGCCGCCCAGCAGCGGCTCCAGCATGTCGTCCGTCAGCGCGATCAACCCCATGGCCATGGCGTGGGCGACCACCCGGCGCGCCAGGCGGATGGTGCCGGCGAGCCCCGCCCGGCCGCCATAGATCTCCGCCAGCCGCCGGATCATGGCGGCGTTCAAATAGAGCGCGGCCGCGGCGTCCAACAGCAGGGAGGGCGCGAGCGCGGTGACGATCGAGACGCGCCGCGCCGCCTGGCGCACAGCCGCCCGGGCCTCCGCATCCAAGGGCTCGAGCACGCGACGCTCATAGAGGGCGATGCGCGCGCCGGCGTCCATGGCGTCGTCCGCCTGCTCCGCCAACCGCCGCCAGTCCACCGCGACGTCGCGCCGGCCCGCATAGAGCGCGCGCAGGCGGGCGCAGACCTCCCGCGCTTGCGGCACCGACCCGCCCACCCGCGCCGCAGCTTCGGCCCGGCGCAGCGCTTCGACCCGCCGCAGCCGCGCCACAGCCGCCAACTCGCGGAGGATCAACACCAACAGCGCCAACACGGCGAGCCCCGCCAAAATCGCCGCGGTCCAGGCGAGCCAAGGCGAAGCGGCGCTCAGTTCGCGGACCAGCCGATCCACGGAAACGGCG
>JBCCTM010000327.1:0-3618 GCA_039198535.1 Pseudomonadota bacterium | reverse complement strand
GCGGCGTGGTCTCGGTGGGCGCCTCTATTTTGGATGCCTGGAGCTTGGTTCTCTTGGGCATCATCCTGGCTGGCCCCATTGTCTGTGGTATGAGCCAAGCCGCCAATGATTGGTGCGACCGGCATGTCGACGCGATTAACGAGCCGCACCGGCCGATCCCGTCCGGTCGCATTCCAGGGCGCTGGGGCTTGTGGATCGCGCTCGCCATGTCGGCGCTGGCCCTGGGCGTCGGCGCCGCGCTCGGCCCCTGGGGCTTTGGCGCGACGGTTGTGGCGGTGCTGTGCGCCTGGGCGTACTCGGCGGAGCCGGTTCGCCTGAAGCGATCGGGGTGGATCGGGCCCGGCGTCGTCGGCCTCTGTTATGAGGGCTTGCCGTGGTTCACCGGCGCGGCGGTGCTCGCCGCAGGCGCGCCCTCGGCGGCTGTGGTGGCGGTGGCCGCGCTCTACGCGCTCGGCGCGCATGGCATCATGACCCTCAATGACTTCAAAGCGCTGGAGGGTGACCGCCAGACCGGCGTCAACTCGCTGCCGGTCACGCTCGGGCCCGACCGCGCCGCGCGGATCGCCTGCGCGGTGATGCTCGCGCCGCAAGCGGTGGTCGTGGCCCTGCTGCTGAGCTGGGCCGCCTATGGCTCGGCGGCGGCGGTGACGCTGGCGATGGCCGGCCAGCTTTGGGCGATGCGCCGCCTGCTGACCGATCCCAAAGCCTGGGCTCCTTGGTTCAACGGCACCGGGGTCGTCTTCTACGTGCTCGGCATGATGGCGACGGCGATCGCGCTGCATCACGCGGGGGGCGCGCCGTGAACGCGGCGGATCTGGGCAAGCGAGGCGCAGGCGGAAATGGAGAGCGGTGTGGCGGTCATGGAACGCATTGAAAACGCGAGCGATCTTGGAAAAAGCGCCCTTGGAAAAAGCGCGATTGAGCGCAGCGCCGCTTTTGGGCTTTCCTGGCTGGCGATCGTCCGGCTGGGCCTCGTGCAAACCGCGCTTGGGGCGGTGGTGGTCCTGTGCACCGCCACCATCAATCGGGTGATGATCGTCGAATTGGCGCTGCTGGCTCTGGTGCCGGCCGCGCTGATCGGCCTCTATCACGGCTTCCAAATGTTGCGGCCGAGCTGGGGTCATGGGGCGGACCAGCGCAGCTCTCGAACGCCATGGGTGATCGGCGGGATGGCGGCGCTGAGCCTTGGCATGGTGGGCGCGTCGGTGGCCACGGCCTGGATGGAGACGAGCTTCGCCGCCGGCCTCGCGCTGGCGCTGCCCTCCTTCGCCGTGCTGGGCCTCGGGCTCGGCGCGTCGGCCACTAATCTGCTGGCCATGCTGGCCGCCCATGTGGCCCCGGAGCGGAAAGCCGCCGCCGGCAGCCTTGTGTGGATCCTGATGATCGCCGGCCTCGCCGCCTCCGGCATCACCATCGGCCAGGTGCTGGATCCCTATTCCGGCGCGCGCCTCATCACCATCAGCCTCTGGGTCGCCGCCATCGCCATGGTGGTCTGCGTCCTTGCGATCTGGGGCGTTGAGCCGAAACACGACGACCCCAACGCCCGGCCCGCCCCGTCTCGAAAGGCGTTCCTGGAAGCGGCCAAAGAGATCTGGGCCGATGCGACGGCGCGCGCCTTCACGATTTTCGTGTTCGTCTCCATGCTCGCCTACAACACCCAAGACCTGATCCTGGAGCCCTATGGCGGCCATGTGTTCGGCATGACCCCAGGGGAGAGCACGGCGCTCGGCGGCTCGCTCCATGCAGGCGCGCTTCTTGGCATGATCTTGGTGTTCATCGCCGGCTTGGCGCGCGCGGCGGGCGTGAGCGTCGCCGGGATCCGCCTGCCCAGCACGCGCAGTTTTGTGGTGGTGGGCTGCGTGGGGTCGGGCCTCGCTCTGCTGGCGCGTGGGCTCGGCGGCCTCGGGGCGGGCTGGCCGATCGGCGCCAATGTGATGATCCTCGGCTTCTGCAATGGCGTGTTCGCCGTGGCCGCCATCGGCGCGATGATGGGCTTGGCGAGCGCGGGGCCGGAGGCGCGGGAAGGCTTGCGCATGGGCGTCTTCGGGGCCGCGCAGTCCATCGGCTTCGCGCTCGGCGCGTCATTTGGAGCTGCGGCGCTCGACGCGCTGCGGGCGACGCTCGGCGTGTTGGCCCCGGCCTACGCCACCGTCTTCATCTTCGAGGGCGCGTTGTTCTTGGTCGCCGCGCGACTGGCCTGGGGAGCGCTCTCCCCCGCGCTCGACGCGTCTGTACAGGTGAGCCCATCGACCCGACGGGAGCCGACGCCCGGCGCCGCCATGATCCCAGGCGAGTGACGGCGGCCTGAGACACCGGGGCGGCGGGCGCGGGTCGCAGCCCCCTCCGCCCCAACGGACATGAATTCATCGCCGTCACGGCGCGGCGAGCCGAGGAGACGAGACGAACATGACCGCATCTGATCACAACGCACCCTCCGTAGCGTCGCACGCCGCAGCGGAGGCGGCGCGGCGCGCGGCGGACCAAGAGGGATATGACGTCGTCGTCGTGGGCGGCGGCCCGTGCGGCGCCACGGCCGCCACCGACCTCGCCTGCGACGGCAAGAGGGTCGCGTTGCTTGACCGCGCCGGGCGCATCAAACCCTGCGGCGGCGCCGTGCCGCCCCGCCTGATCCGGGACTTCTCGATCCCGAGCCGGCTGATCGTCGCCAAAATCGCCACGGCGCGGATGATTTCGCCCACGGATCGCCAAGTCGATATCGCCATTGAGAACGGCTATGTTGGGATGGTGGACCGGGAGGACTTTGACGAGTTCCTACGGGAGCGCGCCGCGGGGGCGGGCGCCGTCCGCCATACCGGCGCGTTCCAACGCATCGAGCGGGACGAGGCCGGCGCGACGGTCGTCTACCGGGAGAAAGAGACGGGCGAGAGCCGCCGCCTTCGCACCAAGCTGATCATCGGCGCGGATGGCGCGCACTCCCATGTGGGCCGCCAGGAAGTCCCGGGCGGCGACGCGATCCCCTACGTCATCGCCTATCACGAGGTGATTTCCGCCCCGGAGCCGGCGCAGGCTGCGGAGAACCGCTACGATCCGACCCGCTGCGACGTGATCTATGACGGTCGGATCTCACCGGATTTCTACGGCTGGGTGTTCCCCCATGGCCCGAAAGCCAGCGTCGGCATGGGCACCGCCGCGCCGGGCTTCGACCTCAAGGAGGCCACCCGCGCCTTGCGGGAGGCGGCGGGCCTCACGGAATGCGAGACCATCCGCCGGGAGGGCGCGCCGATCCCGCTGCAGCCCTTGCCGCGCTGGGACAATGGGCGCGACGTGGTGCTCGCCGGCGATGCGGCGGGTGTGGTGGCGCCGTCCTCGGGAGAGGGGATCTACTACGCCATGGTGGGCGGGCAATGCGCCGCCGAAGCCGCCCGGGCGTGCCTTGCGACGGGCCGCGCCGAGGAACTGAAGCGGGCGCGGCGGAGCTTCATGAAAGAGCACCAGACCGTGTTCCGCGTGCTGGGCGCAATGCAGAACGCCTATTACCGCGACGATGATCGCCGCGAGCGTTTTGTCTCGCTCTGCCGAGATCTCGACGTGCAGCGCCTGACCTTCGAGGCTTACATGAACAAGAAGCTGGTCCGCGCCCGGCCCATGGCGCATTTG
>JBCCTM010000326.1:0-3620 GCA_039198535.1 Pseudomonadota bacterium | reverse complement strand
CGGTGCTCGGCTTCGGCTCGGGGGCGGCGGCCAGATCGCGCAGCACATAATGCAGCACGCCGCCATGCGTTACGTAATCGATCTCCGTCTCCGTATCGATCCGACAGAGCAGCTCGATCTGTTTCGCCTCGCCGGAGGGATACTCGATCTTCGCCGTCACCACCTGCCTTGGGCGCACATCGCCGAGGCCTTGGATCGTGACGATCTCTTCTCCGGTTAGCCGCAGGCTCTTCCGCGTGTCGCCATTGCGAAACTCAAACGGCAAGACGCCCATGCCCACCAGATTAGAGCGGTGGATCCGCTCGAAACTCTCGGCGATGACAGCCCTCACGCCCAGGAGCGCCGTGCCCTTGGCGGCCCAATCCCGGCTGGAGCCGTTGCCATAGAGCGAGCCCGCGAAGATCACCAAAGGCGCGCCCTCGGACTGGTATCGCATGGCGGCGTCGTAGATCGACGTCTGCTCGCCTGACCCGTCGCCGTCGCCCACATAGCGGGTGTAGCCGCCCTCCACATTGTCCAGCATCTCGTTCTTGATGCGGATATTCGCGAAGGTGCCGCGCATCATCACATTATGATTGCCCCGGCGCGCGCCGTAGGAGTTGAACTCGCGCGTGGGGATTTGATTGTCCTGCAGATAAAGCCCGGCCGGGCTGTCGGCCTTAATGTTTCCCGCCGGCGAGATGTGGTCCGTGGTGATGCTGTCTCCCAGCACCGCCAGCACGCGGGCTTCGATGATGTCCTCGATTTCCCCAGGCCGCTCGGACATGTGCTCGAAATAGGGCGGGTTCTGCACATAGGTGGATGTGGGATCCCACCCATAGGTCAGGCCTGCGCCGGCCTCGATCTCCCGCCACGCCTTATCGCCGGCGAACACATCGGCGTATTTCTCTTGGAAGCCCTCCCGAGTGACGGTCTGCTCCACCAGCGCGGCGATCTCTTTCTGCGAGGGCCAGATGTCCTTGAGGTACACTGGCGCCCCCTCAGGATCGTGGCCGAGCGGCTCCGTGGTGATGTCCTTGGTCATGTCGCCGAGGATGGCGTAGGCCACCACCAGCGGCGGCGACGCCAAATAGTTCGCCCGCACATCCGGGTTCACCCGACCTTCAAAGTTCCGGGTCCCCGACAGCACCGAACAGGCCACCAAATCGCCCTCGTGGATCGCCGCGGAGATTTCCTCCGGCAGCGGCCCGGAATTGCCGATGCAGGTGGTGCAGCCATAGCCCACCAAATGAAAGCCCAGCGCGTCTAGATCGTCTTGCAGCCCGGCCTTCTCCAAATAATCCGAGACCACCTTCGAGCCGGGGGCGAGCGACGTCTTCACCCAGGGCTTGCGCGTGAGCCCTTTGGCCGCCGCCTTTTGCGCGACCAAACCGGCGCCGATCATCACATAAGGGTTGGACGTGTTGGTGCAGGAGGTGATCGCCGCGATCACAACCGACCCGCTTTTCAGCGTGAACGCTTGGCCCTCGACCGGGTGCTCCACACCCAGAGGGCGTTTGAACTCGCTGGACATCGCCTCGACAAACGCTGTGGAGGCTTCCGAAAGGTCGATGCGGTCCTGCGGCCGCTTCGGGCCTGAGATCGACGGCTCCACCGTGCCCATGTCCAAATGCAGCGTGTCCGTGAACAGCGGCGCCTCACCGCGCACCCGCCAGAAGCCGTTTTGCTTGGCGTAGGCCTCCACCAGGGCGATCCGCTCTTCGTCGCGGCCGGAGACGCGAAGATAGCGCAGGGTTTCATCGTCGATGGGGAAATAGCCGCACGTCGCGCCGTATTCCGGGGCCATGTTGGCGATGGTGGCGCGGTCCGCCAGCGGCAGCTCATCGAGGCCCTCGCCGTAGAACTCCACAAACTTGCCGACCACGCCCTTCTCGCGGAGCATTTCGACCACGCGGAGCACAAGGTCCGTGGCGGTGACGCCCTCTTTGATGGCTCCCGTCAGCTCGAAGCCGACCACCTCGGGCAACAGCATGGAGATCGGTTGGCCGAGCATGGCGGCCTCCGCCTCAATCCCGCCCACGCCCCAGCCGAGCACGGCCAGGCCGTTGACCATGGTCGTGTGACTATCGGTGCCGACCAGCGTGTCGGGATAGGCGACCATCTCGCCGCCCTGATCGGTGTCGGTCCACACGCCCTGGGCCAGATATTCGAGATTGACCTGGTGGCAGATCCCGGTGCCCGGCGGCACCACGCGGAAATTCTCAAACGCGCCCTGACCCCATTTTAGGAAGGTGTAGCGCTCGCCATTCCGCTGATATTCGCGCTCCACATTGGCGGCGAACGCGCGGGGATTGCCAAACTCGTCCACCATCACGGAATGGTCGATCACCAAATCGACCGGGGAGAGCGGGTTGATCCGCGTGGCGTCTCCGCCCAGCCGCTCCATGGCGTCGCGCATGGCCGCCAGATCCACCACCGCCGGGACGCCGGTAAAGTCTTGCATCAGCACCCGCGCAGGCCGGTATGCGAGCTCCCGCTCCACATGGCCGCCGTTCGCCAGCCAGGCCTCAAAAGCGGCCACGTCTTCGTCGGTCACGTCCTGCCCGTCGAGATGGCGGAGCTGGTTTTCAAGCAGCGTCTTGAGGGATTTGGGCAGCCGCCCCACGTCTCCGACCAAGGACAAGTCGTAATAGGCGTAGGTCTTCTCGCCGACCTGTAAGCTCTTCCGGTATTTGGCGCTTTTCGCTCCGACAGAAATGGTCATGGCTTACTCCGCTTGAAACAGCGTTGGCTTTGGTCTGATTTACTCAAAAAAGTCCCGAACTCAAACTTCGGCCGCGAAAAATCAGCGCAGCGCGGCGGATGAGCATCCGTGAAAATCCAACCCCATGGCGCTTTCAGCCATTTTCGGCGCGGGCGTGGCCTGATAACGCCGCTGCGACGAGACATCGGGCGGAGACACGCGCCGCGCCGAGAACGGAGCCGCCATGACCCCTTACCGCATCATCCGCGCCTTGGGCGGACGGAGCATTTACGTGATCTTGGTGCTCCTCGGCGCGCTCGGTCTGCTGTCCCTGGCGGTCCGCGGCGCGCTCGTTGAGCCGCGGGCGCTGCTCGATCTCCTGATGTCGCGCTATGGCGAGTTTCTGGATGCGACGGTCGGGCTTGGGCAGCCTTACGTGGAGGCGGCGCTCAGCTCTGAGGCGGCCCGAGGCCTGGTGGGGGAGACCTCTGCGCTCAGCGGGCTCTGGCGCGA
This sequence comes from Pseudomonadota bacterium, assembly GCA_039198535.1. Classification (GTDB taxonomy): domain Bacteria; phylum Pseudomonadota; class Alphaproteobacteria; order Rhodobacterales; family Rhodobacteraceae; genus JALEGB01. Next base: position 424 of record JBCCTM010000326.1, on the reverse strand, counting down.
AATTTTCGCGGTGTTCGCGGTCTTCGCCCTCGCCATCGCCATCCCCGTATACCGCTACTCCGGCGCGCTCTGGGGCGTTCTGAACGGCGCGGTGGGGTTGGCGGTCGCCGCGGCGGCGGCGGTTGCGCTCGACCTGCTGGGGGCGGGCATGCCGGCGACGCCGCTGGCCTTGGCGGCGTTGTTGGTGGTGTTCGCCCTGTTTCGCCTGATCTCCGGCTATCGGCGGCTGGCGGCCTTGGAGGCGGGCGAAGGCCCGGAGCCCGGCTTCCGACACCCGCGGGCGGCTGTGATCGGCAATGGCTCAATTCTAGCCGCCGCGGCGCTGGCGGCGGCCGTGTTCGCCGCCGATGCGAGCAGCTATTCCACGACGCTGGCCGCCCTGCTCTGGTTTGGCGGCTGAGCCCGTGTCGACGGGCGGCGGCGG
>JBCCTM010000325.1:0-3630 GCA_039198535.1 Pseudomonadota bacterium | reverse complement strand
GCGTCAGATAGGGCGGCCAGCCCTTGGAGCCCGTCAGCAGCAAAAGCGCGGGGCCGGCGGTGAAGCTCGCCTGCAGGACGCCGGTGTAGATCGCCACCGCCCACCCCATCCGACCGCCGCCGCCTTGTTCAGGCCGCCCGCGTTCCGGGGGCGCCGCGGCGCTGAGGATCCAGAACTCGGAGCCCACAAACAGCCCCGCGAAGGCGGCTCCGACAAAGAAGCGCCAGACGCAGGCCCAGAAGAAGCCGTCCAGCAGTTTGAAGCCGATCAGGCTGAGCGCCAGGACCGCCAGGCAGAGGCACAGGAACGGGCCGAGGCCGAAGCGATGGAGGAGGGGCGCGGAGGCCGCGCCAAACACGAGGATCGCCACCGAGCCAATGGCGGCGTTCAGCCCGATCCAGCCGCGCCCGACGCCGGCCTCTTCAAGCGATAAGGCGAAGAGCGGCGCGCTGGCTCCGCCGACGACGCCCGCCAGAGCGATGGCGGCGATGGGCGCGAGGGCGATCCAACTTCCGGGCGCGGCGTCGCTCCGCGCGCTCACAGCGCTTCGAAGCGGGAGCGCACCTCCGGGTCGCCGGCCCCTGCGCTATGTCGGAAAAACGGGGCCGGGCGGCCGCGGGCCATGGCCGCCAAACCCGCCAGCGGGCTTCTCTCGCCATCGGCGGCTTGCGCGGGCGCGCATTCGCAGCGCACGGCCATGGCCTGGGCCTCGGCGATCACCAGGTGGGTCACGAACGGCAGGTCATAGCCCGACGCCTCGGAGAGGGGCGTCCAATGTAAGGGAGAGAGTTCGCCCGACGCGCCGGAGAAATCCTCTGGGTCATCGATCACGTCCGCCGCATGGGCGGCGAAGAAGCGCGCGTCAAAGCGGCGGGGGATGTAGGGCGGGGTGATCGCTCGGAAAAAAAAGCCGAGGGCGTGCGGCGTCGGGACCGCTCCGTCTGCGGCGAAGGCGGCCCAACTGCCCCCAAGCGGCTCCATGGCGGCGACGATGGCCTCGGCCGCCGCCGGCGGCAAACCGGACGCCCCGCCGGCGCGCCCGATGCGGAGGCCTGTCTCTTCATAGGTTTCGCGGATCGCCGCCAGCGCCAGGGTCAAGGTCAGCGCCGGTCCTTCCGGCGTGTTCGGCAGCGGCGCGCCGGTATCCCGGTCCGCCTCTAAGGCGCTCGCCAGCCGGGCGTCGATCGGGTGAGCGTCGGATGCGTGCTCCAGCAGCGCTTGGGCCAGGGCCGCGTCTTCCGGGTCGAGCGCGCCGCCTGGGAAGACCACCTTGGACGGCATGAAGGCGGCGCCGCCTCCGCGCTGGCCGAGCAACACTTCCGGCGCGCCGCCGGAGCCTTCCCGGAGCAACACGAGGGTGGAGGCGGGCCGCGCCACCACGGGAGCCTGTTCAGGGTCGGGCGCGGTCATTGGGTATCGGCCCGGGTCGGCTCGCCGCCCGCCGGCGGCTCTGAGACAGCCTTGGCCGAAGCGGGCGTCTGCGCGGGGAGAGGCGCGCTCGCGGTCCCCTCGAAGCCGTGGAGCGCCCAAGCCCATTGCAGGCCGACGATGGATCCTTTGATGGGCCTCAGCAACGCGATGCAAAGCGCGATGGCCAGAGCCGGCCATAGGCCATAGCCGACCCAAGACGGCGCGCCGCCGGCCCGCTCAACGGCCACCACCAGCGGGACGAGGAGATGTCCGACCACGAGGATGGTGAGGTAGGGCGGCAGATCGTCGGCGCGGTGCGCCGCGCCCAACGGGAGGCGACAGACCGCGCAGCTCGGCGCGACGTCCAAGAAAGCACCGATCCGAGCCTCGAACATCGCCCCTTCGCCACAGCGCGGGCAGCGGCCGCGCGCGCCGCGCAGCACCGCTGGCGCAACGGGACGCTCGCTCTGGAGGGGGCCTGGCGCGGCGGGCCCGGAGATTGATGGATCAAGATCGCTCATGCAGCCGAGCTAACGTGATCTGGCGTCTAGACCAAGCGAGCAATGGCGCCTCGTCTTGGAGAAAGCGCCTTCAACGGCGACGGAAACGCATCGAGCGCGCGTTTGAGAAGGGCGAACCAAGACGGCGGAAGGCCGGCGTCCACCATAAGAGGCAGGCGAGAGGACACCCGATGAGGTTTACAGTGACGTTGCGTTATGTGGCGAGTTTGGGCCTTGCGGCGAGTTTAGGGATGGCCGGCGCGCTTGGCGTCGCCCCAGCCGCCGCGCAGGCGCAGGCGCAAGCGCAGGCGACGGAGCGCGGAAAAGAGCGGGCCGAGCGCCGCGCCGAGCGGATGGAGCGCCGGGCCGAACGCATCGAGCGCCGGTTCGGAGAACTTGACGCGGACGGCGACGGCCGGGTCACTGCTCAGGAAGTGTCGGACGCGCGCCGGGCGCGGTTTGCGAAGATCGACGCCGACGCCGATGGGCTCGTCACGCCGCGGGAGCTGTTGGACTACCGCTTGATGCGCCGGGCGGAACGCAGGGTCGCGCGGCTTGACGCCGATGGCGATGGCGCCTTGAGCGCTGCGGAATACGCCGACGCTCCAGGCATCACGCGCTTTGATCGCGATGGCGACGGCGCGGTTACGCGGGAGGAGGCGCTGCAAGGTCGTCGCTAACCTGCGTCACGGCGTCGGCGGTCTGAGTCGCGATGAATTGAGGTGGGGGGCGTGCATGCGCGTCGCAGTGGCCGTCGCCTGGGCGGCGGCGGGTCCGACCCGGGGAACGCGCGCGGGAGCGGCCTCAACCCCCGGCGCATCGTCGGACGAGGACGCGGCCCTTTTACCGCGCGTGGCCGCTGGGGATCAGCGCGCCGCGCGTGTGCTGATCGATCGCCACGCCGGCCGGGTGATCGCGACGGCTCAGCGTCTTTTGGCCGATGGCGCCGAAGCGGAGGATGTGGCCCAGGAAGCGATGCTGCGCCTGTGGCGCGCGGCGGACAGCTGGGAGGATCGCGGGGCTAAGCTCTCCACCTGGCTACACCGGGTGACGTTGAACCTTTGCTATGATCGGCTGCGCCGGCGAAGCAAGACGCCCCGCCAGACGCCCCTAGACGACGCGCCAGAGCCGGCGGATCCGGCGCCGACGGCCGAGGCGCAGCTGGCCGCGGGGGAGGAGGAGGCGCGGCTCGAGGCGGCGCTCCGGTCGCTCCCCGAGCGGCAACGCGCGGCGATCGTGCTGCGCCATCTCGAAGGGCGCTCGAACCCGGACATCGCCGCCGCGTTGGAGATCAGCGTCGAGGCGGTGGAGAGCCTCCTCGCCCGTGGCCGACGGTCGTTGAAAGCGCGTCTGACCGTCGAGGGCGAAGAAGCGACGGGGATGAGTTGAGAACTGGCGCGAAAGTGGGACAAGGGCCATCGCTCGGCTCGACGACGCTCGCGAAAGGAGCATCAAGATGAAGGCTGCCGGGGACGAGCCGGATGCGCGTCGCGCGCCGCCGGCGCGAATTGAGACGGCGACTGATCTGGCCGCCGCCGCTGATTTTTACGGAGGCGACTTAGCGGCTTGGCCGAAGGGTCGACGCGCCGAAGCGGAGGCGTTGGCGGCGCGGGGCGATGCGGTCGGCGCGGCGGCGCGGGCGGAGCTTCGCGCCGCCCAGAGCTTGGACGGCGCCTTGGCGGCCCATGCGACGCGGATCGAAGGGCGACGGCCCGCGGTC
>JBCCTM010000324.1:0-3632 GCA_039198535.1 Pseudomonadota bacterium | reverse complement strand
TTGGCCCGGACGGGAGGGAGTTGCGTCAGTCATGGATGCATCCTGTTTCAAAGGAGAGAGGCGCGTTTGGCGGGGGCCAAACGCGACGATCCGCGCCGGACCCCCGGGGGAGGACGTGGCGACGGACCCCCTTCACGCGGGGCGCGAAGGGAGAGCGGGGCGCGGCGACGTTCGTCGCTGCGCGGCGTTGGAAAGAGGCGTTGGGACAGAGACGGCGCTCAGCGCCGATGAGGGCGGCCGGGCGTTCGCCAAGACGCGGTCACGCTGAAAAGACGCGGTCACGCTGAAAAGATGTGGTCACGCTGAAAAATTGGCTTGGTTTTTCAGCGCGCAACGCAGGCCCACACGCGCCGCTTCATGGCTGAGAGACGCGCCTCGACTAACCGATGAGTGAGGAATGGCGACCTATTCTGCCCACGCATGCGGCACAGGAGCAGGCGGCGACACAGATGCGCTGGGGCGACGTCATAGAGCAATTCCGGTCTCTCTCGGAACCGGTCGCGCCGCATCGCGCCGAGATGGTTCGCGTGACCTGCGCGCGGGTTCTTGAGGATCAGCTCTCCCGCATCCTGTTTTTCTTATTGTTCTGTGTGCCGGCGATGGTCGTCGCCGGGCTGTCCGCGGCGATCATTCTGGCGTTTGGCTTGATCGCTTCATCTGAGATCTTCGACCGGACCTACACGCCTAAGATCGCATCGGGCGAGGCCCCTGTGCGCACGCTTGATCGGTTGCTGGTGCACGCCATGACCATCATCGGCTCCACCGGTTACGCCATCCCCGGGCCGATCCTGGCGGCGAGCGAAGCGCCTGCGCTGATGGTGGTGGGCTTTCTCTGGCTCACCTCGACCATGTTTCATCTCGTGGCCAACTACGAGACGGAGCAGGACATCCATCACACCAACATTCTGATCTCGGCGATCGCGCTGGTGACGGCCTGCCTCCTGATCGGGGTGGCGGGCGTGCGCCCGTCGACGACGGTGGAGCACAGCTTCGCGGCGGTCGCGGCCGCGCTGTTCGCCGTGCATCTGTGGACCCTGTTCCAAAGCGCGCGGCGCACCATGGAGAAGCTTGAAGCGTTGAAGGCCGCAGAGCGGCGGCGCGCGGAAGAGGCGGCCCACGCGGCGGCCCATGATGGGCTCACGGGTCTCCCCAACCGCATTGAGCTGGAGCGCCGTCTCAAGACATCGCTGGCGGAGCCCGCCGCGGATGTGGCGGTGCTGCTGATCGACATGGACGGCTTCAAGCCCGTGAACGACACCCATGGCCACGCCACGGGAGACGCTTTGTTGCAGCGGATCGCGCTGGGGTTACGGCGGGTCGGGCGCGCCCCGGATCTCGCGGCGCGCATCGGCGGGGACGAATTTGTGGTGGCGGCGCGCGGGCTCGATGCCGCGGGCGCGCACGCGCTGGCGGATCGGATCGCGACCGCGCTCGCCCGGCCCTATTGCATCGCCGGGGCCAAGATCAAAGTGGGCGCGAGCGTCGGCGTCGCCTTGCGGAGCGGCGTCTGCGACAACGCCACCGCGCTGATCGCCTCGGCGGACCAGGCCATGTATGTGGTGAAGCGCCGCCGCAAAACCGCTCAGCGCGCCGCGGGCGAGACCCCGCGCGCCGACGCTGAGCTTGAGACGACCTGAGCCGGCCGCGTTCCGTCAAAACGCCGCGGCAATTTGAGAAACTTATTGAGCCGCGTCGGAGCAGTCCGACGGCAGATTAACCCTATCGCGACGGCTGCTTACTACGCTTTGCGCATGGGCCGTGGGACAGGATGCGGCGCGAGGTCTGAAGTGGGTGCGGGAATGGGCGACGGCGAGACGGTATCGACATCAGAGGCGGGCGGATGCGCCCTCTGCCGCGAGCGAGGCCCGCAAACGCTCGGCTTCGATTTCACCATGGCCTTCCAGCCGATCATCGACCTGCCGCAGCGGCGCGTCTTCGCCCGCGAGGCGCTGGTGCGCGGGACGGACGGGTCCGGCGCCGGGGCCGTCCTCTCGCAGGTCACCGCCGACAATCGCTACGCCTTCGATCAACGCTGTCGCGTGAAAGCCATCGAAGAGGCCGCGCGGCTGGGCGTCGAGGACGCCATCAGCATCAATTTCATGCCCAACGCGATCTACGAGCCTTCCGCGTGCATCCGCCGGACCCTGGTCGCCGCCGCGCGCCACAATTGGCCGTTGGAGCGGATCATCTTCGAATTCACCGAGGCCGAGCAGATCGACCCGACGCATCTTCAGCGGATTTTCGAGGAGTATCGTCGCATCGGCTTTAAGGTCGCCATCGATGATTTCGGGGCCGGCTTCTCCGGGTTGCGATGGCTGGCGGATCTGAAGCCCGATATCGTCAAGCTCGACATGGAGTTGATCCGCCATGTGGATGTGGACCCGCGCCGCCGCGCGATCGTGGCGAGCGTGGTGACCATGTGCGACGCCCTCGGCGCGGAGTTGATCGCCGAAGGCGTGGAGACGCCGTCGGAGCTCGAAGCGCTTCAGGATGTCGGCGTGACGCTGTTCCAAGGCTATCTGTTCGCCCGTCCGACCCTCGGCGCGCCCGCGGAAATCACCTGGCCGCCGCTGCACGAGGGACCCGCGGCGGACCTCGAAGCGCCGAATCCACAGGCCCGGTCCGCCTGACTAGCGCCCAGCGCTCACCAACGGACGAAGGGAAACATCGTCCGAAACCGGACCTCGATATGCGGGTTCGCTTTCAACGCCCGCTCCGCCGCCGCGCGGCCGGCGATGGTCCATTTGGTCATCAACCCACGACGCCACGAAATGCCGTCGACTGCGTACCATTCCGTTTCAGACAGGCCGCTCCCGCCATAAGGGTCGCAAACCCTGGTAACTGCATTGGGTGTTGAGCCAGAGAACTCCGTGAGATGCAAGACACAGTGGGGCAAGCGAACGATGTCCGCCTGCTCTGTAAGTTCAATGACACGCCACGCCCAATCGCAGACTTCACCGGCTGTGAGGGCTCCGCTCCCGAATGAAAGCGAGACAAACCCCAAAGCAGGACTTGGATCTTCAAGCATCGCAGCGATGTCAGTATTGGTCACCGACCTTTGCCTTGGTTGTTCGATCCAAAGGATCCTAGGTGACCATTTTGTGAATGAGCGCGTTTGTCTACCAACTTCAAACGCCCCGTCTCGCGTGCATGATCCCATACGAGTTCAGGGATCTCCAGCTTGCCCGCGTCGATGGCCTCGAGCTGCGGTTTGGTGAAACGGCCGCGCATCTGCGGGTTGTCCTTTAATTGCTGTTGCAGCGCTTTCACCGCTTGCCGCTTGTCGATGTCACGGCGCTGCGGGTTGCGCGTTGGGTTCGGGATATCTACCGTGGCTTTTGTCTCCTTGTCGAGGTTGGGAACGCCGCGGCGATCATACATGCGCCCCGTTGTCGGATGCGGCGCGCCCAGGACGGGGCTGGGCTCTCCAGCTCGCATGGCTTCGTCTCCTGTCTTGTCTTGAAAGGTCATGCCGCGGTCGTTCTCGCGCGGTTGGGTCGATGACGTCACCTTCCGCCCAGGGTGCATTTCTTCGAGAGCCTTCCGCGTCCCCTTCGAATCATACGGTCCTTTCGGCGGAAAGACGTTGGGCCCCGCCTTCTCGGACGGCTTGCCGCGACGGCGGCGCAGCG
>JBCCTM010000323.1:0-3654 GCA_039198535.1 Pseudomonadota bacterium | reverse complement strand
CTCGGTCCCCATCGCAGCCTCTCTCTTGGGGCCCGGTTCGCCATCGGCGCCCTGGTGAAAACCGATGACGGGTTTATTCGAGAGGCCCGCGCCGCCGCGCTGTCTCCGGAATGCGCCGGCGGCGATGATCCGCTGGGCGCGCGCTTGGCCGGGCTGACGCAGGCGGCGGTGGCTGATCTGGCGGATGACGCGCTCCGCAGCCGTCTGGAGCGGGACGCGGCCGATGTGCGCCGGGCGCTGGAGGAGCGGACGCAGAACCTGTGCCGGATCCTCGCCGAGAACATGGCCGATCTGGCCCGCGACCAGGTGAGCGCCTGGCTGCAATTCTACGAGAACGCGGCCCTGATTCGAAAAGTCGCTGACATGGATGTGGATCAACCCGAGTTCTACGAGAATTTGAGTGATCAATACGCCGCGCAACAGCGCCAATTCGAACTCTTGGCGCAGGATTATCTGCAACAGTATCGCGGCGCGGTGAAGTCCATGGCCGCCCATGGACGCGATTGTTTTGTTGGCGGTTTTGACCAGGCGCGGGCCACGTTGAAGCGACGGTCCGCGTCGCGTCGAGATGTGGCCGGCCGCAATGGCGCCTTCTCCGAGGGCGACGCCATGGAGGTGGCCGCGCGCCACGCGTTGGCGGCGTGGTTAGATGCGGGGGCCGAGCAAAGCTGGGGCGCGGAGTTCTCCCAGGTCGCCGCGGATTTGGCCGGTGAAGAGCCGGCGCCGACGCGCCGCTGAGACGCGGTGGCGGCCCTTGCGACGGCGCGCGGGAGATCGAATGAGGAGGGTTGGATGCGGCTCAGTGAGGGATATCGCGGGGTCTGTTGGGCGCGGGGCGGCGTCAGGGCCGCTTGCGCCTTGGTGATCGGCCTTGGCGTGGCGCCCACGGCCGTGCTGGCCGGCCCAGGCCTCGCGCCCCGTCCCCCCGTCGCGCCCGCCGCCCGGGCCGCCGCCAACGCCCGGGCCTCGCTGACCGTCGCCAATGCGCCAAGCCCCAGCGAGACGCTGCTGCTGCGGCGACGCTCCGACTATGTGAGCGAGGCTGAGATGATCGAGACGGAGATCGAACTGGTCCGCGCGGAGACAGAAGCGTTGCAATCCTTCAATGCGGCGGAAGAAGCGGCGCTGATGGCTCGGGTGCGCCGTCTCCGAGAAGTCGAGGACAGCGAGCTCGCCCCGCAGCGGGCGGAGGCGCGCGCCCTGGAGGCGCGGCTGGCCGAGGATCGCAAGCGCATCGCGGAGCGCCTCCGCGTGACGGAAGCTGAGCTGCGCACCACGCGCGCTCTGCGGGACCAAGCGGTCGATGACGCGCTCGGGGCGGAGCGGGAGCGTTGGGAGGCCGAGGAGGAGCGGCTAGAGCGCGAGCGGGATCGTTTGCGGGAGCTGCTGGAGCGGGTGAGCCAACTGGCGGCGTTGGTGCGGTGAGCAGCGTGAGAGGAGCAACGATGCGGGCGCGGGCCCTTGCGCTCTGCGCCGCGATGGCGGGGCTCTGTGCGGCGTGTCTGCCGTTCGGCGGCGGGCCCTCTTTTCCATCGAGCGGCTTGGAGACCCGGCGCCAGGCCCTGGCCGAGGCGGAGGAAGCGCTGATGGCGGAGCGCTTGCGCGCGGACGAGCTGGCCGCCAGGCGGGAGCGGGCCGCGGCGCTCGAAGAAGGACAATCCGCCGAGCGAACCGCCTTGCGCGCCGAGCTTGAGCGTTTGGAGCGGGAGCGCCGCCAGTTGTCGGATCTGGAGGCCGCCGCCGACGCTGAGGCCAGCGCGTCCCAGGCGCGGGCGGCGCGCATCGCCGCCCTGGAGCGCGAAATCGAAGCGCTGAAACGGCTCGTGTCCGGCGACGATCCCTTTTGAGGCGCGCGCCTGAAGATCAAAACTAGAGACGGCGCGCCAAGCGCAGGGGTCGAAACGCCGCCTCCAAGCTTGGCGAGCCATCCCGCCGCACGGTCAATTCAAAGCCGCTGCGCGCCGCCGCGCCCGCCGCATCCACGCTTCTTAACAGGCTCTCGACGTGTTCCGGGTCGGGATGCTTGACGCGGAGCGCGCCCAGCGCCATGGGCCGCCCGAGCGCGCCCAGGGGACGCAGTAGGGCGGCCCCGGTGGGCCCGACCCGCGCCACCAACAGCGGCATGGCCGGTCCGGCCTCCGCCTGGTCGCGCGGGGCCGCCACGCGCCAGATCTCGCCGCCCCGACGCAACGTGACAGGCGGCGCGGTCTCCCACGCGGCTTGGTCCCGCGTCGCGTCGAGATCGGTCGTGCGCAACGCCCAGGCGATCGGGCGCGGTCGCTTTTCTGCGCAGAGCGAGGGCCAAATCCGGAGCGGCGCCGGCGGCGCTTCCGTACTCGGCTCCGTGCTCGCTTTCGTGGTGGTTTCCGCGGGGGCCAGGATCTCGAGCCGGCCATGCGGCATCGCCGCCGCCAGCGTGATCACGTCAAGCGGTCCCCAAGGCGCGTCATCCGCTTGACGCGCTTCAAGGCGCCCGGTGTCGGGCGGAGCGGCGCCGAACACGTCCGCAGACCAATCGCGCGCCGCGTCGGCGTCAGCGGCGCCCAGGGCCACATGATCGAAATCCACGCTCAGAGACCGCCCGGTTGTCATGGCCCGAACAAATAGAAATAGACGCGTTGAAACAGCGCAATGCCCGCCAGCGCCAGCAGCACGGTGAAGGTGCCGGCCATGCCGCCGGCGCGGTAGAGGCCCGGCGCTTCAGGAGAGCGGAACCCCCAGAAATGCGCCGCGCGCGAGGCGATGAAGGCCGTCCCGAGCACATGGATCGCCCAGATCGGCGCGCCCTGCATCTCCACGAGCATGAGCAGGAGGAGCGTCAATGGCGCGTATTCTATGAAGTTCGCTTGGACCCGAATTGCGCGCGCCAGGCGCGCTTCTCCGCCATCGCCGAAAGCGATTTTACCGTCGCGCCGCAGATTGATCACACGCATGGAGAGAAACACCAAGAACAGCCCCGCAAGAGCCGCATAAATTGCTGTCGACATATCCGGTGTTCACCCCCGTCGCCCCAACCAACCCGCGCCGCCGTGTCTTCGCGGACCCGCTCGCGCACTGGGGGCTGAATAGCGCATTCGCCGCAGGTTGCGAGCCGCCCGCGAGGCTATACCGGCGCAATGCTCAGCGTGTTTCTCGTGGTTTCGCCGGTTTTTTTGCTGATCGCGTCGGGGTACGGCGCTGTGAAGGGCGGCATGGTGGCGGACGCTGGGATCGATGGGCTGATCCAGTTTGTCACACGCATCGCGGTGCCGACCCTGCTGTTCACCAAAATGTACGCCATCTCCTTCCAAGAGGCTTTCAACGTCGGGATGCTGATCGCCTTCTACGCGGGAGCCGCCTTGGCGTTCGGCCTCGCCGTGGTCGTGGCCCGGGCGCTCGGGCGGAGCCGCGAGGAGGCGGTGTCGATCGGCTTCGCGGCCTATTTTTCGAACACGGTGCTGCTGGGCGTGCCGGTGTTCGAGCGCGCCTACGGCGCCGCAGCGCTCGATCCTGTGTTCGGCGTGATCGCGTTCCATGCGCCCGTGTTGTTCGCCTTTGGCATGGTGGCCATGGAGGCGAGCCGCGCCGCGGCGGCTCAGGGCGCGGATGCGGGCGGCTCACGGATCGGAGCGGGCGTCGGGGCGGGCATCGGGGCGGGGATCGGGGCGGGCATCG
>JBCCTM010000322.1:0-3686 GCA_039198535.1 Pseudomonadota bacterium | reverse complement strand
GCGCCGACGGCGGACGCTGACGGCGGCGGTCGGATCGCGGGACGGCGCGGCGACCGGGTTAGACGGTGTCTTCTGGGCGGGCGGCGGCCAATCCAACGAGAGATGACCGATCGATCGTGGCGTCCTCCGAGCAGGCGCGATCAAATCGCCGCGCCGCCTATTTTGCGTCAGCGCCGAGCAGTCGCGGCCGAGCGGCTAGCCCAGTTCTTCGCCGCAGAGGTCGAGCAGTTGTCGCGCGACCGGATTGACGATTTCGGGGACCTCGTTCGCGTGCTCTCGCCTGAAGCGCTGCAATCGCAGAACGTCATACGTCCTGTATCCCGGCAGCCATCCGCAAAAGATGAAGCCGACACGACGCATCGCTTCACACGCCTCTTCGATGTTTGGATCGTTCATCGGCACGTCGATCTGCGTGCACAGCATCTCCTCGTCGATCGCCGCCTCAATCGCCAAAAGACAATCCTCGCCAATCTGCGTAACTTCGAGCCGTTGCAGCGCTCTTTTTTGAAAAATAGTTGAGGACAGTATCGTCGAGGGCCGGCGTGTGCTCGACTGGACCAGTTGAAGATCGCGTCTGAGCGGAACGTCGCTCATGAGCCTGTCGAGGATTGGCCTGTACCTGCGAGGGCAATAGAGGCGGCGCGGCGCCGCCGCCTTATCGGTCTCGACGAGCGGGTTGAAGACGATGGTCGCGGCGCCCCGCCCGGCGCTCTGCTTAGCCCCTGCCGCGCCCTTCATCGTCGTGGGGATGTAACTCAACATTAGACCGGTCTCATAACCGGTTTTGACGGACTGCTTCTGCATGATGTGGTGATCCGTGGTCGGGTAATGCAGAAAGCCGCGATAGCCCAGTTCGACACACCACCGGGTCAGCTCCTCGCCAACGGCCCAGGCCAAGCCCTGACCCCGCATTCGAGGATCGACGACCGTATTCCCGAGATCTGGGTGCTCGGCTTTGGAGTGGCGTGACAGGGCCATGTGAGCCAGCACGGTCCCGTCCAAGGACACCGCGCCGACGGAACAGAGCTCGCCGCAGCGCAGGGCGCGTTCAAGCGCCGCCACAGCATAGAAGCGCTCGTCGGCGTAAGCGGGGCCGTAAACGGCTTCGATACAGGACTTGACGCCTGCGGCGTGCGAGTGATCGAGGCGCTTGATCTCATAGGGGAGGGGCGATGTTTGCATCGGCGGAGGCCCCTTAAGTGAGTACGTTGGCGCGCATGAGGCGCAGCTCCCGCCATCAGCATTCAAAAGCGTCCTCCGCAGCAAACGAAAAAAGGCCGCCCCGTGAGGCGGCCTTCCTTGGGGCGTAGGGTTACGCTTTAGACAGAGAAGTACATGTCGAACTCGGCCGGATGCGGCGTGTGCTCGTAATGGTAGACTTCTTCCCACTTCAGCTCAGCATAGGCTTCGATCTGGTCTTCGGTGAACACGCCGCCCTTCGTGAGGAAGGCGTGGTCATCGGCCAGCGTCTCAAGCGCCTCCCGCAGGCTGCCGCAGACCGTGGGGATGCCTTGCAACTCCTCCGGCGGCAGCGCGTAGAGATCTTTGTCCATGGCTTCGCCCGGATGAATGCGGTTCTCAATCCCATCGAGGCCGGCCATCATCAGCGCCGCGAAGGCCAGATACGGGTTCGCGGTCGGATCCGGGAAGCGCGTCTCGACCCGCTTACCTTTCGGCGAGGCCGAATAGGGGATCCGACAGGAAGCCGAGCGGTTGCGCGCTGAGTAAGCCAGCAGCACCGGCGCCTCGAAGCCCGGGATCAAGCGCTTGTAGGAGTTGGTCGATGGGTTGGTGAAGGCGTTCAGCGCTTTCGCATGCTTCAGGATGCCGCCGATGTAGAACAGGCACTCTTCAGAGAGATCCGCGTATTGATTGCCTGCGAAGAGCGGCGTATCGCCCTTCCAGATCGACTGGTGCACGTGCATTCCTGTGCCGTTGTCGTCTTTCACCGGCTTCTGCATGAAAGTCGCCGTCTTGCCATAGGCGGCCGCGACATTGTGAATGCAGTACTTGTAGAGCTGTAGCTGGTCGGCGGTGGTGACCATTGGGCCGAATTTGAAGCCCAGCTCGTGCTGCGCGGACGCGACCTCGTGGTGGTGCTTCTCAACCGGTACGCCCATCTTTTTCATGGTCGAGAGCATCTCGGACCGCATGTCCTGACCGCTATCCACCGGGTTCACCGGGAAATACCCGCCCTTCACCCGGGGGCGGTGACCCATGTTGCCCATTTCATACTCGGTCCATGAATTGTTCATCATGTCCGAGCTGTCGACTTCGGCCGCCACGCGATTGGGCGACACCTCGAAGCGGACGCTGTCGAAGACGAAGAACTCAGCCTCTGGGCCGAAATAGGCCGCGTCGCCGATCCCGGTCGACTTCAGATAGGCCATCGCCTTCTTCGAGGTCGAACGCGGGTCGCGGGCGTAGGGGTCGCCGGTTCCGGGCTCGAGAATGTCGCAGAAAATCTGCAGCGTGTTCTGGGCGTAGAACGGGTCCATCACGGCGGAATCGCAATCCGGCATCAAGACCATGTCCGATTCATTGATCGCCTTCCAACCGGCGATCGACGAGCCGTCGAACATCACGCCGTCCGCGAACATGTCCTCGTCGACCACGCTGGTCTCCATGGTGACATGCTGCAGCTTGCCGCGCGGGTCGGTGAAGCGGAGGTCCAAATACTCCACTTCTTTGTCTTTCATCAGTTGCAAGACAGACTTTGCGTCAGCCATTCGGCTCTCCCTTTCTTGAGGATTCTGTTGAGATCGGGTGGAGACCGCGGCGGCGCTTAAGTCGCTCACGGTCGCCGGGGTTTGAGTTGCAAGCACAGGGCGCTCAGGCGGCACCGCCTGAGGACCGCCCGGCGCCGACGCGCCGCTTGTCGCGGGCGGCGCGGAAGGGGGCGACGGTTGAGCCGTCGCCTGCGCAGCGCCTTCTGACGGTGGAGCCGGTTGCGCAGGCGGCGGCGTGAGGGGCTGAGGCGTGAGCGCCGCCCCGCCCTCCACCGGCGCGGATGGCGCGGCCTCCGATTGTCCGGCTGACGCGGCCTGAGCGCCACCGCCGTTTGGTCCTGTCAGAGGCGACGGCTTCAGTGGCGCGCGGGCGGGCTTTTCCGCAGTGGGCTCCGTTGACGCCGCCCCCTCTGGCGCGTCCTGAGCTGAGGGTTCAGTCGACGCCGCCGCGGCCGCTTCGCCGCGCTTTCGCCGAAACAGCCAATCCCAAAAATTAGAGGGCATCCCGGCCCTCCTCGCCGGTCCGGATGCGCACCGCTTGTTCGATGTTGCTCACAAAAATTTTGCCGTCTCCAATCTTGCCGGTCTTCGCCGCGCCTACGATCGCCGCGACGCAATCTTCGACCCCCGATGCGGGGACGACGACCTCGATTTTCACTTTGGGGAGAAAGTCGACCACATATTCAGCGCCGCGATAGAGTTCCGTATGGCCGCGCTGGCGGCCAAAACCCTTCGCCTCGATCACCGTGAGACCCTGCACCCCCAACTCCTGCAGAGCCTCTTTCACCTCGTCTAATTTGAAGGGTTTGACCACCGCTTCGATCTTTTTCATGGCCTCGGCGTCTCCTCAGTCCCGTCCAATCCGCCTAATGGAGCGGATGCGGGACAGTCGTTTTATCGGTTAATTTCTGCGGGCGAGGCGCATCGCCCAGCAGTCCACCCCATCGTCCGGTAAGG
>JBCCTM010000321.1:0-3700 GCA_039198535.1 Pseudomonadota bacterium | reverse complement strand
TGAGCATCTCGCCCAGCTCGATCATTTGCGCCAGGTGGTGGGCCTACGGGGCTACGGACAGCGCGATCCGCTGAACGAGTACAAAACCGAAGCTTTCTCGCTGTTTGAAAGCCTTTTGGACGAGTTGCGGCGAGACGTCACCAAGGCTCTGATGCGCGTCGAAATTCGCGCCATGGAGCCGCCTGCGGAGCCTGCGCCGCTCGATATTCCGATGACGGAGAAACACATCGATCCTCGCACCGGGGAGAACGAGATGGCGCCGCCGAACCCGGACGCGCCGCCCCGCACCCGCTCCGCCGGCCCGGCGATCGACCCGAACGATCCCAGCACTTGGGGCCGAGTGTCGCGCAACGCCGCCTGCCCCTGCGGTTCAGGTCGGAAGTACAAGCATTGCCACGGCCGCGTGGGCGTCGCCGCCGCCGAGTAAGCGCGCCGGAGCCGCTTGCGCTCTAAGACGCGGGAGCGCGGTCCCCGCGGGGCGGATAGTCCCGTGCGATGATGGCGTCCAGCGCCTCTAACCAATCCGGCCAATGGGGGCGGGAGAACGGCGTCGTGCCGTAGTTGGCGGCGAACAGCGTTCCGTCCGGGCACACCCACAAGCTGGCGGGCTCGTTGAACGGCCCAGGCTCTCTCTCCGTAATCGGATTGGAGATGAATAGGCCGAGCGCCTCAGCGGTCTCAAGGGTCAGCCCATAGCCGACGCGCAGATCGCCAAGTCCCCAAGTTGTGTGGGCGTCTTCGGCGCGCTCCGCGCCGTCCATGCTGATGGCGACGGCCTCAACGCCCCGATCAGCGAATCTCGGCAAAAGGCCCGCGAGCGCCAGCAGGTGACGATGGCATCGTGGACAATGCCGGCCACGATAGAACTCTATGAGCGTGAAGGTCTTCGGCGATTGCGCGCTGAGGGACCAGGCGCCGCCGCCCACCAAAGGTACTTCAAAAGCCGGCACTGGCCGCCCGGGCAGAAGAGTTGTCGGCATGAAACCACTCCCTCTAAGCGATAAGGCGCGACTATACCGCGGCGGTCGCTCCGCGCGCATCGCCGCCCTCGGCGCTCCACGCCTCGAACGCCTCTTGCAACGCCATCAAGGCCTCTAGAGCGCGGGGGAAGCCGCAATAGGGCGTGGTTTGCATGATGGTTTCGCGGAGTTCTTCAAGCCGCAATCCGTGGTCGAGACCGGCTTGGGAGAACTTCCGGACCGATCCCAGCTGAGCGCCGAGGGACGCGAAACCCGCCACAGCGCAAATCAATCGCCGCCGAACGCTGAGGCCGGGGCGCCGCCAAATCACTCCGTAACCGTACAACGTCGCGAGCCGGTAGAGCGCGCTGGCCGAGGGATTGTCAGGATCCGCGTGGCCGCGATTTCTACGGACGCCATGGAGCTCAGCTTTGAAGCGCTCTCCGTCCGCCAGAGTGGCGTCGGGGTCGTCCACAAGCTGTTCTCGCCAAAAGCATGCGCGGCCCTGATTCGCGAAGACCTCGGCGGCGACAGCGTGCGCGCGCTCCGCTGTGGGAAACCCCGAGTAAAGCGCTGTCTGGAGAAAAACCTCCAGAATTTCCTCCGGATTCAACCCCTCCGCAAGAGCGCCTTGCACGAGGCCGCGCAGTCGGTTTTGCGCTTCCCTGGCGCACGCCGACGTCAGCGCGGCGACATGCCGATCAGCTTGGGCGAGATCCCCTCTCGCCGAAAGACCTTCTTGTTCGATCTGATCGAACAAGGTCGAGGCCCCGCACTCCGCACCAAGATCAAACGGGGCGTCGCCAAGCGGAGCGCGGCCTGCCGCCGCTTCGCCTTGGGCGGCTTGCGCATCCACAGTCCGCTGGGCTCCATTTTGCTGGTCCATATGCGCCTCGACAGCGGTCATCTCGCCGAAAATTCTCTCTGTAACGACCGCAAGCCTGCGAAAAACGGCGGCGGCAAACCAATATCAAATCCCTATCGGGTCGCTACCCCCACCACATGGCGAGGCGGTCGAATGCGCCCTCCTCCGCAGGCCAGCTGCATAAGCGCTCGCAGATCGATACGCCTATGGTATGAATATGGTGCCTAGAGATGCACAACCCGCCCACAGCCTCAGGAGGCTCGCCATGGAAATGCGCCAAGTCCGCTACTTCATCGCCGTCGCCGAGGAGGAGAACTTCACCACGGCGGCGCGGCGACTCAACGTGTCGCAGCCGCCGATCACCCGGCAGATCCAACAGCTGGAGGCGGAGCTTGGCGTAGAGCTGTTCTCGCGCGGCAAGAAGGGTGTGAAGATCACGTCTGCCGGGCAAGCGTTCCTTCGCGAGGCGAAACAGATCGTCAACCGCTCGCGCCTGGCGGTGGAGCGCAGCCGGGCGGCCGCGCGCGGCGAGATCGGCACGCTGGAGATGGCGTATTTCGGCTCGCCCATATTCTCGATTCTTCCGAGGCTCATGCGTCGCTTCCGCGACGAAAACGCCTCCGTCAGCATTTCACTGCACCCGCTCATGAAGAAGGAACAAGTTGAAGCGGTAAAAGACGGCCGCATACAGATCGGCTTTGGCCGATACTATCCTTTCGATCCGGATCTCTCCATCGAACAGGTGGCGGACGAGCCGGTGATGCTGGCGATGGCCGCCTCCCACCGCTTCGCCGGACGCGACACGCTCAGCCTGAAGGACGTTCAGAAGGAGCCGTTCATCATTTTTCCCCGAAGCGGCCGGCCCAGCTTCGCGGATGAGACACTGCGCGCGTTTCACGAAGGCGGCGTCGATCCGCGTATTGAGTTTGAGGCGGAAGACTTGTCCTCCGCTCTCGCCCTGTGCGCCGCGGGCCTTGGCTTATGTGTCGCGCCCACCTCCGTCGCCGGGCTCAGCTGGCCGGGCATCCGCTTCGCCGAGCTGCCGCAGCTCAACGTTCAGTGTCCGGTGAGCTGTATATACCTCGCCGATAATCAATCGCCGATCCTGTCGCGCTTCTTGCGCATGATCCGCAGCGTAGATCTCGTTTAGAGCCGTTTGCGGCTGACACGATTGAGTTCAGAGGCCGCAAACGGCTCTAAATCTTTGTTTGCGCGAATTGCGGACGCGAAACCGGCGGTCCACTTTCGCTGCAATTCGCTCTAGGCGGGCGCCGGCAGAACCAGAGGGACGGCGACGCTCACCGCGGCGGTGATCAGCACGACCCCGATGAGGTTGAGCTTCAGCCCAATAGAGGCCATGCGCGGGATCGACATCTCCCCCGTCGCATAAGCGATGGCGTTGGGCGCTGTCGCCATCGGAAACATGAAGGCGCAAGACGCGGCGAGCGCCACCGGCGCCGCCAAGGCCGCGGCGTCGAGATCCGCCGCGCCGGCCATGGCGATAATGACGGGCATCAGCGCCGCGGCGGTCGCGACGTTAGACGTGAGCTCGGTTGCGAAAATCACAAAAGCGGCGAGCATCAACACCACGATGACTGTTGGGAAAACAACGGCGCCCGCGAAAATCTCGCCCAGCCAACCGCCGATGCCGGTCGCCGTGATGGCGGCCGCGAGGCTGAGCCCGCCCCCAAACAGCAGGATCACGTCCCAAGGGATGCGGGAGGCGGTCGGCCAATCGAGCAGCATGGCGCCGCGCTGGGCCCCGCGCGCGCCGGCGGGCGTCAGGAACATGAGGATCGCGCCGGCGATGGCGATCACCGCATCGTTGATGTTGGCGAAGGGACGCACCCCAACAATCTCGATGTCCTGAATAAAG
>JBCCTM010000320.1:0-3732 GCA_039198535.1 Pseudomonadota bacterium | reverse complement strand
GCCAAGCGCGGGCGTTAAGCGTTCGGCTTGCGCCCGCACCAGCGCGCAGAGCGCCGCCTCGCCGGGGCAAGACGGCACAGAGGAGATCGCGGCGGCCAGGCTGTCTTTGAACAACGCCACCGCGCCCTCCAGCCCAAGCTCCGCCACTGCGTTAGGCCGTCCGTGGACGGCGTCTTGTTGGGTCGGCTTGCCGAGCGCTGCGGCGTCGGCGTAGGCGTCTTTCAAATCGTCGGCGATCTGGAAAGCCGCGCCGATGCGGGCGCCGAGGTCTCGCCAGCGCTCCGGCTCTTGGCCCGCCGCCAACGCGCCCATTTCCGTCGCCGCCACGAACAGCGCCCCTGTCTTAGCGGCGTGATACGCGTCGAGGGAGATCTGCGGTTCGCTTTCCCAGGCTTGCCCGGCGCAGATGCCCTGGGGCGCGCCAGTGGCGCGACCGAGCGCGGCGACCAATTGGCCGACCGTGCGCCAGACGCCCGCCTCATCCGCGCGGTCGCCCGGCGCCGCCCGTTCACCCTTATCGCCCGACGCCCTCTGAGCCCGGTCCCGCGCCTCGGCTCCGCCGGCCGCCGCCAGGGTCTCGAAGGCGGAGACGATCAGGGTGTCGCCGGTCAGCACCGCCAGCGGTTCGCCATAGGCGCGGTGCAGGCTGGGCTTGCCGCGGCGCAGATCCGCGTTGTCGAAGCAGGGGAGATCGTCATGGGCGAGGCTGGCGCAATGGATCAACTCGATGGCCGCCGCCGCGGCGTCCGCTAAGCGGGGATAGGGATCGCCACAGGCTCGGGCCACGGCGAGGCAGATCTGCGGACGAACGCGCGCGCCGCCCGGGAGCACCGCATAGCCGAGCGCCTCCGCCAGACGCGGCGGCGCGGGCGCGCGCGCGGCGCGGGCGAGCGTGGGCTCCAGCGCGCCGTCGATCCGACGGCTCAACTGCTTGGCCCAGGCCCGGAGCGCGTCGGTTGGGGCGGGCTCAAGGCTCGTCTCAAGCGCGCGATCGGCCCGAGCGCCCAAAGGCTCGGCCGAAGCGCTCAGTGGCGCGTCGCGCGGCTCTCTTTCGAAGCGCGGCTGATCAGAGCGCGTCCCCATCTACGGCTTCCCACATTGCGTCGATCGCCAGGCCGGTAAAGCGGCGCTGACAGGACAATTGTCAATAAAACTGGACAACCGCGCGACGCCTGTCAACTCTGGCCCGTCCGCCCCTGGGCTTATGGGCTGGGGCGTATGCGCTTGGCGCCGGGCTGGCGAGGCGCTTGGGCGGCGGTGGGGGAGGAGCGTTATGAGGGTGGTGGTGGTTGGGGCCGGGATCGGCGGCTTGGCCGCCGCAGTCGCCTTGGCGGCGCGCGGAGCCGACGTCACCGTGCTGGAGCAGGCCGAGGCCCCCGGCGGCAAAATGCGCGATCTGCCCACGGCGGCGGGCCCGGCGGCGGCGGGCCCAACCGTGTTCACCATGAAGCCCGTGTTCGACGCGCTCTGCGCCGCCGCCGACGCGCGCCTCGAAGACTGGGTGACGCTCCATCGGGAGCATCTCTTGGCGCGCCATTATTGGCTGGAGGAGGCGGGGGGCGGCGCGCTGGACCTGACCGGTGACCTCGGTGAGAACGTCGCCGCGGTGCGCGCGCTCTCCGGCGCCCAAGAGGCGGCGCGGTTCGAGCGCTTCTGCGCCCGGGCGCGGCGTCTCTACGACAGCTTCGAAGCCCCGATGATGCGCGCTCCCGCCCCAGATCTTGCGGGGATCGCTCGGGCGGCGCTGCGAGGCGGCGCGGCCTTGGCGCCGTACCTGACGCCCTGGGCCACGCTGGCGCGGCGGCTGAGCGCGGAGCTGCGGGATCCACGCCTCCGGCAATTGTTCGGCCGCTACGCGACCTATGTGGGCGGATCGCCGTTCAAGGCGCCGGCGGTGCTGGCGCTGATTTGGGAGGCGGAGGCCCGCGGGGTCTGGCGGATCGAAGGCGGGATGTCGGCGCTGGCGCGGGGCTTAGCCGGGTTGGCGGAGGCCCGGGGCGCGCGCTTTACCTTTGGCTGCGCGGTGGAGGCGATCGAGACCAACGGCCCCCGCGGCGCGGTGACCGGCGTTCGGCTCGCAGACGGCGCGCAGGCGCCGGCCGACGTGGTCGTCTTCAACGGAGACCCGGCCGCCTTGCGCGCCGGTTTGCTCGGGGAGGCGGCGCGGCGCGCGGTGGGCCCGGCGGCGGTTGGGCCGCGCTCTCTCTCCGCCTTCGTCTGGAGCTTCGCCGCGCGGCCCGAACCAATCGGCGGCCGCGACATTAGCCTCGCCCATCACACGGTGCTGTTCGGGGCGCGACAACGGGACGAGTTTGACGCGCTCGCCGCCGGTCGGATCCCAACCGACCCGACCCTTTACATTTGCGCGCAGGACCGCGTGGCCGACCGCGTGAACAGCGCGGCCCGCCCGGACGGGCTCGAGCGCTTTGAGATCATCATGAACGGCCCCCCGCGGCCGGCCGAAGACGGCCGGTCGCCGGAGGCGGCGCAACGGGAGCGCGACGCATGCGCGAAGATCACCTTCGAGACATTAAGCCGGCACGGTCTGCGGTTTCCGCCGGAGCCGCGCCCAGAGCCGACCGCGCTGACCACGCCGTCGGGGTTCGCGGCGCGTTTCCCGGGTTCGAGCGGCTCCTTATACGGCCGGAGCCCGCATGGTCTGATGGCGAGCTTTCTGCGTCCGACGGCGCGGAGCCGGTTGCCCGGGCTCTATCTGGCGGGCGGGGGCGCGCATCCGGGGGCGGGGGTTCCCATGGCGGCGCTGTCCGGAGCGCACGCGGCCGAGACGATCTGGCGCGACCGAACTTCGCGCTCCGCGCCCCGCCCAACGGCTACGCCTGGTGGTATCTCGACGGGATCAGCGACGACGGACGCCGCGCCGTCTCGCTGATCGCCTTCATCGGGTCGGTGTTCTCGCCCTGGTATCGCTGGGCGGGGCGCCGCGATCCCGACAATCACGTCTGCATTAATGTGGTCACCTACGGCCCCGGCGGACGGTGGACCATGACAGAGCGCGGGCGGGACGATCTGAGCGTGACGCGGGACCGCTTCCAAGTGGGCCCGAGCGCCCTTGAATGGCGCGATGGCCAGCTCATCGCCACGGTGGACGAACTGACCACGCCGATCCCGGGGCGGCTCCGCGGCGAGATCCGCGTGATCCCGAGCGCGGTGACGGAGATCGAGGCGCTGCTTGACCCGAGCGGCCATCATGTCTGGCGCCCTTTCGCGCCGCTGGCGCGGATCGAGGTGGATCTGGACAGGCCCGGCTGGCGGTGGTCCGGCCATGGCTATTTCGACGCGAATTTCGGGGCCTCGGCGCTGGAGGATGACTTCAAATATTGGAGCTGGGCGCGCTTTCCCCATGGCGAGGGCGCGGTGACCTTCTACGACGCGCTGCGCCGGGATGGCGGCTCGGAGGCGCTGGCCTTGCGGTTCGACCCGGCGGGACGCGCCGCGCCCATGACGCCCCCGCCGAAAGCCCGGCTGCCGCGCTCGCTCTGGGCCGTGAAGCGGGAGACGCGGAGCGATGTGGGCTTCCGGCCGCGGCAAGCGCTGCAGATGCTGGAGGCGCCCTTCTACAATCGCGCCGCGGTGACCACGCGGATCGAGGGCGAGGAAGTCACCGGGGTCTATGAAGCGCTCGATTGCGACCGGTTCGCGAGCCCGCTGATTAAACCCATGCTAGCGCTCCGCGTGCCCCGAATACGGGCCCGCCGCCGCCAGCCCCGTTCG
>JBCCTM010000319.1:0-3770 GCA_039198535.1 Pseudomonadota bacterium | reverse complement strand
GCTGTTTTTCCTGTACCAATTGGGCTTCGCCTCCGCCGCCGTCACCATCAGCAGCGGCGCCGTGACCGGCCGGATCGCGCCGCATCCCTATGTGCTCTTCGCCATGATTTTCACGGGCGTGATCTACCCGCTGGTCGCCTTCACCGTGTGGCACCCCGAGGGCCTGCTCTATGGGCGGTTCACCGATTTCGCGGGCGGCGTTGTGGTGCATGGGGCTGGCGCGGCGGCCGGCTTGGCGGGCGCGATCCTGATCGGCCCGCGGATCGGCTACAATGGCTACGACCCGTTGGACCTGGGACCGGAGCGCTTGTTTCGCATCGCCAGCAGCCATGCGCCGCATAACAAGCCGTTGGCCGCTTTGGGCGTGTTTCTGTTATGGCTCGGCTGGTTCGGGTTTAATGGCGGGACTCTCCTGGCGGGCGGCGCCGCGCCCTCAGCCACAGGTGAGGCCGCGACCCTTTCCCTGGGCGCCCTGATGGACGGCTTCGGCTTGATCGCGGTGAACACGGCGCTGGCCCCCTGCGCCGCCGTGATGACCACGTATCTGCTACAGACTTTCCGACAGCGCGATCTCGACATCTTCGATCTTTTGAACAGCGTCATTGCGGGGCTGGTGGCGGTCACGGCCGGGGCGGATGTGCTCTCTCCCTTCGGCGCCATGGCCGCCGGCGCCGGGGGCGCGATAATCTACCTGGCGGCGCGCGCGCTGATGATCAGGGCGTCGGTGGACGACCCGGTGGGCGCGGTGGCCGCGCATGGCTTCACGGGCGTGTTTGGCGCGGCCTGCGTCGCCGTCACGGCGGGAGATCAGTGGGCGATGGCGGCGGCGCGGCAAGCCGGCTACGGCATGGCGATCTTGGGCGCTGTCTTTTTCGCCTCGTTGATCGCGTTCAAGCTTGCCGACGTCATGGCGAAGATCTTCGCCCTCTTTCTTGGCGAGATCTCCCTCAGAACGGCCTTCCGCAAAAGCGTGCTCCGGGCCCCGCTCGAGAGCGAAATCCAAGGGCTCGACGAAGAGATCCATGGCCAGGACGCTTATAATTTTCAAACCATGCGCTGATCCGCGGATCGCGGCGGCGCGCGGCCGATCATGACCGCCTCAGACGCCTTGGAGCGGATAACGCCCGCCATTGAAGTCGCCGGGCTCCGCTTTCGTTACGCGGGCGCGCAGCGCGACGCGCTGCGGGACATCTCTTTCACCGTCGCCCCGGGTGAGATCTTCGGGCTGCTCGGCCCCTCTGGCGCCGGCAAGAGCACGTTGCAACGGCTCCTCACTCGCCAGTTGCCAATCAGCGCCGCTGGGACCGTCCGCTGCCTCGGACGCGATTTGGACGCGTGGGATCATCATTATTTCAATGAAATCGGCGTCGGCTTCGAGGCCCCCAACCATTATCCGCGCCTCTCCGGCCGCGAGAACCTGCGTTTCTTTCAAGCGCTCCATGGCCGAGACGACGAGGGCGCGGTGGCGGCGGCGCTGGAGGAGGTCGGCCTGGGCCACGCCGCGGACCAGCCCGTCGGCGCTTACTCCAAAGGCATGGCCATGCGGCTCAATTTCGCGCGAGCCACGTTGCATGACCCGCAATTGCTGTTTCTCGATGAGCCGACATCCGGCCTCGACCCGGTGAGCGCCGGACGGGTGAAGCGCCTGATTGCGAGACGGCGCGACGCGGGCGCGACGGTGATCCTCACCACCCACGCCATGCTCGACGTCGAGGAGCTGCGCGACCGGGTGGGCTTCATCCTCAACGGGGCGATGACTGTGGTGGACCGGGTGGACGCGCTCAAAGCGCGGTTCGGCGCGCGCAGCGTCGAGGTGACGTATGGCTCCGGGCAAGGGGCGGGAGCGGAAACGGCGCGCTTCGCCCTCGACGGCCTCGCCGACGACCCCGCCTTCCACGCATTGCTCCGCGATCGAGACATCCGCGCGATCCACAGCCAAGAAGCAAGCCTCAATCAGGTGTTCGAACGGCTGACCGGCGTGGATCTGAGCCAAGAGGAGGGCGGCTAAGGCGCGACCGACCATCGCCGCAGGATAAGCTAACGTGTGCAAAACACGGGATACCCCGACGATACTAGGCTATCTGAAGGGGCGTCGGGAGCCGCGCCGCCGCGGCTGCGCTCGCCCTCACTTCGGTGTACGATATCATGGCGTTGCGGTAGGTTGATCAAAGCCCGGCGCGATCAGCACCTGCGCGTCAATGAGGCGATGCCAGTGGATCTCTTGAGACCAGCGGAGCCCCGGGAAGCGGCGGCGTGCACGGCGATATCGGACGGCGCGCGTCTCGCCGCCTTCATCCGGTATGATTGGATCAATCAGACCCGCCAAAACATGGTGGCGGCGACGGTGTTGAGCACGCTGGCGCTGTGCGGGGTTGTCTTACTCGCGGGCGACGCGCTGACGCCGGGCGCCGCGGCGCTCCTGATCTTCATCGATCCGGCCAGCGTTGGGCTGGGCTTTGTCGGCGCGGCGGTGTTTCTCGAGCGCGCCACAGGGGTGTTGCTGGCGCTTGGCGCGACGCCGGCGCGGCCCGCGCTTTATGTGATCTCGAAATGCGCGGTGTTCTGCGCGATCGGCGTCGGCTCGGGGATGATTGTGGCGGCGGTGATCACCGATTTTTGGCGCGACGGGCCGGGCGGCGCGGCGGGTCCGCTTCCAGGCGCGGCCGCGATCCTGTTCGCAACGCTGATCCTGGCCAACGCGGCGGCGACGCTGTTCGGCCTCGGGCTCGCTTGCGGCGCGCCGTCCATGAACGCGTTCCTGCTTCGCTCCGGCCTCGCCTCCATCGCCTTGGCTCCCCCGATTGTGGCCCAGGCCGCGCTCGGCCCGGGCGCGCTCGCGCATCCGCTCCACTGGCTGTTCCCCAGCGCGCCCTTCGCCCATCTGCTGGCCGTGGGCGTCGGAGAACCCGTCTCCATGGCGACGGCGGCCGCCGGCCTGGGCGCGCTTTTCTGGACCGTTCTCGCCGCCGCCTTCGCTCTGCATGGGGTGAGCGCCGCCTTCACAGGGACCGCCGGCGCGAAAGGAAATCGACGTGGATGAACGCCGCCACGGCCCCGCGCGACGGGAACGGGCGGCGCCCCCGACCGCGCTCCCAACCGCGCTCCCAACCGCACTCTTGGCCGTGCTCCGCCTGGACCTGATCAGCGCGTCACGGGACGGCGTTCTGATGCTCACGGCGCTGCTTTGGACAGCGCTGGCCATGGGGTTGGCGTTGGCGGGATTGTCGCAAACCGCGCTGGGGTTTGGGGCCCTTGCGCCCTGGCTGCCCACACTCCTGGCCGGGCTGCTGGTCACGGGGCCAGGCGGGCCCGCCATGATTTTTGGCGGTGTGCTCATCGAAGAGCACGAGACCAATGTCGGGGCCGCGCTGCGCGCCACGCCCACCGCGCCGATCCGCCTCGCCGCCACACGCACCGTTCTCGTCACGCTCGCCACCGCGCTTTGGCTGCTGGCGGCGACCGCCGCTCTTCTCTGGAGTTGGCCCGGCGCGCTGCCCGTCGCGCCGGGTCGGGCGCTCTTGACGCTCGCTCCAGCGCTCCTGGGCTTGAGTTTGCTGGCGGGCGCCGGGGCGATTTTCTTGGCGCAGGTGGCCCGCAACCGCATCGAAGCGCTGGCGGCGTTCAAAGCGATGAGCGTCGTCTTCAGCGTGCCGATCGCATTGTTTTTCAGCCCCGACGACGCATGGTGGCGTGCGGTCTTGCAGGTCTCGCCCACCGGGCCGGCGGCGCAGGCCGTGGTCGAGTTGGCGGCCGGCGCAGAGCGCGCGGCG
>JBCCTM010000318.1:0-3791 GCA_039198535.1 Pseudomonadota bacterium | reverse complement strand
GCGAGATCTGGTTCAACGAGATCAACCCGATCCCAGGCTCCTACGGGTTCTTCCTGTGGGAAGCCGCCGAGACCCCGCTGATGTTTCCGCAATTGATCGACCATCTCGTCGCGGAGGCGCTGGCCGGCTCGATCAAGAGCTTTGACGATCCTGTCCCCGAGGGCGCGTATCTGCTGCCGCGTTGAAGCGAGGCGGCTCAGCCGGGCCGTTTGAGCGGCGTCAGGCTCGGCCGGCTTCTGATTTTTGGGGACAAGCAATCGTCTCGCACGCCAACGAAGACGAGGCCGTCATGATAATCGCGCCCGTCAAAGGTGCGGACCTTTCTCCGATTGGCGCCGGCGGCGTAGGAGCAATGGACCCAGCCGAACTCCGCCTTCGCCGGGTCGAACTTCTCCAGGATCAGCTCATCGAAGTCGAGCGTACGGCTGATCCAGTCGCAGATCAGGTCATGGGTGACGCCGCCGACGATCAAATCGACCGCTTGGCCGGTGAGATGCTGGGAGGCCGCCGCCCCGCCGATGGCGGCGTTGAGCGCGGGGCTGCGGTAGCCGCTGGTGACTGTGACGGCCAGGTTCAGCTCGCCCATGATCGGCTCGATCACATGCTCGGCGACGGCGCGGAGATTGTCGATGACGCTCGGATTATGGGGCAGGTTCGGGATGCCGAGCCGCTCCGCCGTCTCGCTGTAGCAGAGCGTCGCCAGGTCCATATGCGCCGTGAGTTGCGGGTTCACCGCGGAGAGAAGATGCATCGCCACGGCCCCGCCCCCTCGCCCTAGGCCACCAGATCCGCGGCCACTCTCGCCTCCAGGGCGTCCGCCCAGGTCAGGCTATGGCTCTCCGCTTGGGACGCGTCGGTTTCGGGGAAATCGGTGCGATAATGCCCACCTCGGCTTTCCGTGCGCCGGAGCGCGGCGGCGGCGGTGAGTGTCGCGGCGGCCACCATGTTGTGGAACCCTCGCGCGCCGGCGGTCGCGGCTTCGAGGGCGGCGAATTTCGCCAGCGCGGCGCGGAGGCTGGCGGCGTCCCGCTCCACGCCCACCTGCGCCGACATCGTCTCGCGCAGGGCGGTGATGCAGGCGTCCGGCGCCCGCAGCCCTGCGACGGCTTGAGAAGCCGGCGTCCGCCCGTCCAGGCGCGGGATCTCAATCCGCCCGTGGTCACCGATATCAGCGGCCGCTCGGGCGCCGAAGACCAGCGATTCGAGAAGTCCGTTGGAGGCGAGCCGGTTCGCGCCATGCAGCCCCGTGGCCGCCGCCTCGCCCGCCACCCAAAGGCCCAGCAGATCAGAGCGCCCCGAGAGATCCGTCGCAACGCCGCCCATGTGGTAATGCGCGGCGGGCGTCACGGGGATCGGCTCCTGCATCGGGTCGATCCCCGCCTTGCGACAGGCTTCCGCCACGGCGGGAAACTCCGCCTCCAGCGCCGCGCCGAGCGCATCCCGGGTGTCGAGAAACGCGCCTCCGCCGCTCCTGTTTTGCCGAAACACCGCCCGCGCCACCACATCCCGCGGCGCAAGCTCCGCGTCGGCGTGAACCTCCACCATGAAGCGCCGGCCCGCGCGGTCGACCAGGACCGCGCCTTCTCCGCGCAGAGCCTCGGTGGCCAGCGGCGTTGGGTCGCCGGGCGCGTCGATGGCGGTCGGATGGAACTGGACGAACTCCACATCCCGCACGGACGCGCCGGCCCGGGCCGCCATGCCAAGCGCCTGGCCGCGGATGCGGCTGGGATTGGTGGTGCGCGCATAGAGGCCGGAGAGCCCCCCCGCCGCGAGCAACGTGGCGCCGGCGACGCAGCGCACCGCGCCCCCGCCATCGACCCGTCGGCACAGCGCGCCCACGACGCGACCGTCTTGCACCAACAGCTCTTCGGCGGTGACGCCGGGCAGCACCGTGACCGACGGCGCGGCGCGGACCGCCTCGATCAGCGTCGCCATGATGGCGCGCCCGGCCCCGTCGCCCTCCGCGAACCGCGCGACGCGGGCGGCGCTATGCGCGGCTTCCTTGGAGAGGAGATAGGCGCCGTCGGCGTCCCGCGCGAAGGGCGCGCCGAGCCTCGCCAGATCCTCAATCCGCGCCGCAGCCGCCTCCGTGGTGACCGCCGCCGCCGCCGGATCCACGAGACCCGCGCCCGCAGCGATGGTGTCCGCCGCATGGGCCGCCGGGCGATCGCCCTCGCCGAGCGCCGCCGCAACGCCGCCCTGGGCCCAGCCGGAGGAAGCGCCCTTCCCGAGCGGCTCCGGCGAGATCACGGTGCAGGGCGCTGGGGCCATCTTCAGCGCCGCAAACAAACCCGCCACGCCGGCCCCAATAATCAGCGCGCCGTCGCAGCTGACAGTTTCAACAGCGGCCATGCATGGCTCTCATCAAGATACTCCTGCGGTGATCTCGCAAATTAAAAAGGGAAGCTCAGATCCACTGCTCGGGCCGACCGGCCCTGATGGCGTAACGCGGCGCTTGCGTCCGTGTTACGCTGGAAAGAGGTTGTGGCCCCGTCCACCCCTATGGCGCCCGCGACATCTCAGGTCGCGCCTCCGCTTCTCGATGATGAGCATAATCGGGAAAACGCTGGAGGCAAACCCAGCCGGACCGGCTCAAAATGTCCGAGTGACCGACCTGGAGTTCAGTCAAGCGCGCGCCAGCCGATATCGCGTCGATAGAAGCCGCCGGGCCAATCCACCTGCTCCACCGCGCGATAGGCGCGGTCGCGGGCTTCGGCGAGGTCGGCGCCCCGGGCCGTGACGTTTAAAACCCGGCCGCCTGCAGAGAACACCGCCTCGCCCTCCCGTCGCGTGCCGGCGTGGAACAGCACCACGTCCGGATCCGCCGCGGCGGCCGCCAACCCGTCGATCCGCTCGCCGCGCGGGTACGCCCCTGGATAGCCTTTGGCGGCGAGCACCACCGTAATCGCCGCCGCCGCGTCAAAGGCGATCTCGAGATCCGCGAGCGCCGCGGCGCCAGATGGACGCGGATGGGCGCAGGCCGCCAACGCGGGCGCCAGGTCGCTGCAGAGCCTGAGCGCCAGGATTTGCATCTCCGGGTCGCCAAAGCGGGCGTTGAATTCGATGACGCTCGGCGCTCCGTCTTGCACCATGAGGCCCACAAACAACACGCCGCGATAGGGCGCGCCCCGCCGCGCCATCTCCGCGAGCACAGGCTCGACGATCTCCGCCATCACCCGCCGCTCCAGCGCCTCCGTCATCAACGGCGCCGGCGCATAGGCGCCCATGCCGCCGGTGTTGGGGCCTTTGTCGCCCTCATGGGCGCGCTTGTGATCTTGCGCTGATCCGAAGGGCCGGGCCGCCTCGCCGTCGCAGAGCGCGAAGAAGCTCAGCTCCTCGCCCTCAAGCTTCTCCTCCAGCACCACGGAGACGGCGCCGTCCGCGGCCGCGCCTAGGCCCGTCTCGAAGATCGCCTTGAGCGCCGTGGCGGCCTCGCCCTCGGTCTCCGCGACCGTGACGCCTTTGCCAGCGGCCAAACCGTCCGCCTTCACGACGATCGGCGCTCCGTGTTTCTCAAGGTAGGCCAGGGCCGGCTCCAACGCGTCGAAGCGAGCGAAGGCGGCCGTCGGCGCGCCGCAGGCGGTGCAGATCTCCTTGGCGAACGCCTTGGAGCTCTCAAGCCGGGCCGCCGCTCGGCTCGGCCCGAAGCAGGGGACGCCCGCCTCGGCCAACGCGTCCGCGACCCCCGCCGCCAGGGGCGCCTCCGGGCCGACCACCACCAGATCGGCCGGCGTTTGGGCGACAGCGCCGCGGCCCGTGGCCAGCGCCACCACTGCAGCCGGATCTTCGAG
>JBCCTM010000317.1:0-3802 GCA_039198535.1 Pseudomonadota bacterium | reverse complement strand
TCGAGCCCGGCCTCGGCCGCGATCTCCGTCAGCACCACCGGATCGTCCACGTTGCGACGCTCCGTGAAATGCGCCTTGAACAGCGCGAGCTTGACGGTGTGCTTGGCGCCCAGCGTTCCGGCCCAACGGAGCAGTTGGTGCGCGCGGAAGGTGTTCCGCATGCGGGACGGGCCCGGTGTAAACGTGAAGCCGACCGCCGCGCCCAGCGCCGCGATCTCCGCTTGCGCGGCGGCGTGCTTCTCCGCCGACGCCCCGTATTTCCGCGCCACATGTTCGGCCGCGTCTTCGCCATCGGGGCCCATATCGGGGTTGAGCTCAAAGGCGCGCCAACGGATCCGCGCCGCGGCGCCCACGGCGCCCAGCGCCTGCTCGAAATGTTTGTAACCGATCACGCACCAGGGGCAGACGACGTCGGAGACGATGTCCACCAGCAACGCCGGCCCATCCGCAGCGGCATGCTGTTCATTGCGGTTCGTCCGCTCGTCACTCATCAGGCTCCTCCCCTTCATCCAGCATGGTTGCGCTTTTTTGATGAGTGGGAATGCTGCGCGGATGTTTGAGCAATGTCCATGCGGCGGCGGCGCGACTTACCTGGCCTGCTGCGCCAGGCTTCATGCGGGCCAAAAAACGGCGGAGACGCCGGAGGAGTTGATGCGGGCGCGCTACAGCGCCTACGCGAAGGGGCGAGCGGCGTTTATCCTGGAAAGCTGGAGCCCGCGGACGCGGCCTGCGCGACTCGACGCGTTAGATGCGCAAAAGTGGATCGGCCTCACGGTCCACAGCGCGCCCCCGCCCCGCGGCGACCGCGGCGAGGTGCGTTTCAGCGCGCGGTATCTTGCCGGCGGCGAAGAAGGTCGGCTGGATGAGCATGGTCTCTTTGAGCGCCAAGCCGGACGCTGGTTTTATGTCGGCGCGGTGAGACCTTCATGATCTTGGGTGCGCGCCCCTGAGGCGCGACGCGGTTGGGTCTCAGCCTTCCACGCGCAGAATACGTCATAGGCGGTGTCGTCCACAGACATGCTTTTGAAGATCACGTGATCCGCGCCATTGCGCAGGCACTCCCGCTCAATGCACGTGTCGTCATAGCCGGTGAGGACCCAGATTTGCGGCCCAGGCCCAAACCGCCGCCGCGCGAGGCGCACATTTAACAGGCCGCCGAAGCGCCAATGCACGCCCTGGGGATCGGGCATGGCGAGATCGACGAGCACCACGCTTGGGGGCGCCGCCTCGGCCTGCAGCGTCAGGCTTTCAAGGTCGCCCGCATGGACCAAGTCCACGCCGAGCTTGCCAAACGCCCGGGACATCATCCGCCGGAACACAGCGTCATCGTCGAGCAGTGCAAATTGGGTCATATCCGTCGCCCCCCCGCCTATCGCATCACGGCGACAACCTGCGTGAAGGTCGCCGGATCGGACAAGGGAGCAACTGTCAGTTACCCGTGGACAACAGGATAAACCTGTGGGCAGAACGCTGGAGAACGCATGAATTGCTCTGATTTCTCCAAAATTTAGGTGAGTATCTTGTTGAAACTCTTGGCCGGCGATCATCGGTGCGACATTAAAACCGGTGCGCTGAAGCGTCGCAGAACGGGGCCGAACCGGTGGATTGCGGGGTTCATCACGATCTCTCTGGCGATCGCGTTTTCCGCCTTCGCAGGCCCGTCCGCGGCGGCGCATCCGGGCGACCATGGCGGCGATCTCATCTCGACGCGGCTCTACAGCCTGCCGGGCGACGAAGACGCCCTCGTGTTGGAAATCGACAACAACACCGATGTCGAGGTGACCCTGACGGAACTGCGCGCGCCGGGCTCCAAGCGGATCGCCCTGGAGCGCGGTGGCGCCGCGCTCGGGCCGATCTCCCTGTCGCCCGGAGAAACGGTGCGGCTCGGCGCGCCCGAGGGACGCTTGGCGATGGACGCGGAGACGCGGGGTTTTCTCACCGGACAGGGCGGCGGGCTCACCGCGGTGTTTCGACCCTTTGGGCCTGTCGTGGTGCTCTATGAAGCGCCGGACAGCGTCTTCGCCGACCCGGATCTCTGAGACCCGGCGGCGAGGCTCATGAGCTGGACGCGCGGCGCAGGATCGGACGCGCCCAGCGCGCTCTCCATCACATCGCCGATCACGGCCGCCTCCCGACCGATCGCCCGCAGCGCGGACACGCACTGCTCGGCGCGGTCGCCCGGCGCGCCGGCCAGCAGGGGGCCCGCGGTCTGCGGATCGAGCAAGAGCGCGCGGACCGATGGGGGGGCGACGGCGAGCTCCGCCTCCGCGAGGGCGAGATTATCCGGCGCCAGGCTGGAGGCGACGCCCAAGGCGGCCAGCCGCTCGGCTCCGGGCAACAGGCGGGGCGCGGCCGGATCGAGGCGCGCCGTTAAGCCGGCCGCCCGCAGCATCTCCAGCAGATGCCCCATCAATCCGAAACCCGTCACATCGGTGACGCCTGTGGCGCCATAGGCGCGCAAGATCTGGACGCAAGGCGCATGGGGACGCCCCATCGCCGCCAGCGCCGCCGACACCTCCGCGCCGCGCGCCAGGCCGCGGCCGGCGGCGGCGAAAATCACCCCGGAGCCAATGGGTCCGGTCAGGATCAGCCGATCGCCCGCGCGGAGCCCGCCCTTTCGCCAAACGCCAGCTTGGGCCACCTCGCCCGACACGGCGAAGCCCGCGGCTAACTCCGCTCCTTCACTCGAATGCCCGCCGACCAGCGCCGCCCCGGCGTCCTCCAACTGCGCGCGGCCCCCGGCGGTCATCTGCCGGAGATCCTCCTCCGCGAGCCTCGGATGCGCCTCCGGCGTCACCATCACCGCCAGCGCCGTCTTGGGCGCGCCGCCCATGGCGTAGACGTCGCTCATGGCGTGGTTCGCCGCGATGCGGCCGAGCAGGTAGGGGTCCGGCCAGAAAGCGCGAAAGAAATCCACGGTGTCCACGCGCAGGGTCTGAGCGGAGGCGGTTGGCAGCAAAGACGCGTCTTCCGGCTCAAATGAGCCCGCCTCATGCTCATCCGCGCCCACCGCCAGAGCGCCGGCGAGGCTCAGCGGTCCAAGCTTCGCCGCGCAGCCGCCGCAGCGCATTTCCGCATCCGGCGCCATGGGCTCCGGCCGATGGCGCTCCATGAAGGCGCGGTCGATCCGGTCTTTCCAGCGCCACACCCAGCCTCCCTCGACGCTCCAACGGCCCCGGCTGGCGATGGCGCGGCCATCGGCGGTGGACAGCAAAGAGAGGAACGCGCGCTGCGGCCTATGGCGGGTCAGCGGCGCCCCTCGCGCGGCGCGGCGGAGATTCTCCGCCAAGGGCGGCCCTTGGCGCACCGCGAAAACGCCCGCTTTGGGTCGGGGGTGGCCAGAGATCGCGGCGCAATCGCCGGCGGCGAAGACGTCTGGATGCGACAGGCCCTGCAGCGTCTCTGAGACGGCGACATAGCCCTGCGGGTCGAGGGTTAGCCCGGTCTCCGTGAGCCAGGCCGGCGCTTGGGCGTCGGCGGCGACCAGGATCGCCTCGGCGGCGACGCGCCGGCCGCTGGAGAGGCGCAGCCCCGCCGCATCCGCCTCGACCGCGCGGTCCCCGGCGACGATCGCGACGCCCGCCTTCGCCAAGG
This sequence comes from Pseudomonadota bacterium, assembly GCA_039198535.1. Lineage (GTDB taxonomy): Bacteria > Pseudomonadota > Alphaproteobacteria > Rhodobacterales > Rhodobacteraceae > JALEGB01. The sequence goes on along the minus strand of JBCCTM010000317.1, from coordinate 208 downwards.
CGCGCGCGCCCGCCGACCGGACACGGGCCGGGAAAGCGGCGAGCGGCGGCCCGGAGGCGATGAGGCTCACCTGGCCCTCGACGCCCTCTCTGCGCAGCCGCTCGGCGGCGGCGGGCGCCAACGCAAAACCCCCCGCGCCGCCGCCCACCCCCCCCCATGTCGCGCCGCTTGGCCAGGAACCCCCCAGCCATTAAAGCGCCCCCGCCCC
>JBCCTM010000316.1:0-3859 GCA_039198535.1 Pseudomonadota bacterium | reverse complement strand
TGGCCAATTTCGCGCTGTTCTCCACCCTGCCGCAGCGCGGCGATCTGGTGATCCATGACGCGCTGATCCACGCCAGCGCCCATGACGGCATGCGGGCGGGGCGGGCGGATCGGGCGGCCGCCGCCCATAATAACCCGCAAGCCTTTGAAGACGCGATCGTCGCCTGGCGCCGCGGGGGCGGCCGGGGCGCGCCTTGGATCGCCGTTGAAAGCCTCTACAGCATGGATGGCGATCGCGCGCCGCTCGACGATTTGGCGGAGATCGCCGACCGCCACGGGGCTTATCTGGTGGTCGACGAAGCCCACGCCACGGGCGTCTTTGGCGCGGGCGGGCGCGGGCTCGCCGCGCATCTCGACGGGCGGCCCAATGTGATCACGCTGCACACTTGCGGCAAGGCCATGGGCGCCTCCGGCGCGCTGCTCTGCCTCCCTGCGGCCATGGCGGATTTCATGGTCAATCGCGGCCGGCCGTTCATCTACGCCACCGCGCCCTCGCCGCTGCTGGCCGCGGTGTGTCGCGCCGCGTTGCAGATCCTCGCAGAGGCTCCGGAACGGCGGGAGCGGTTGCAGACGCTGGCGCGCCATGCGGGTCAGGGCCTGGCCGCGCGCGGGCTTGGCGCCGACAGCGGCAGCCAGATCCAACCGGTGATCCTCGGCGGGGCGGAGCGCACCATGGCGGTGGCGGGCGCGCTGCAGAGCCAAGGCTTCGATATCCGCGGTATCCGCCCGCCGACGGTGCCTGAGGGGACCTGCCGGCTGCGCCTGGCCATCACGCTGCATGTGACGGAGGCGCAGATCGACGCCGCGCTCGACGGGATCGCCGAGGCGGTCCGGCGTATCGATGGCGCGGGCGCATGAGCGGCCCCGGCCGCAGCTTCGTCGTGGCCGGCACGGATACCGGCGTCGGCAAAACTGTGTTCGCCGCCGCATTGGCCGGCGCCCTCGGCGCGCGCTATTGGAAGCCCGTGCAATCGGGGCTCGAAGAAGAGACCGACACGCAGGCGGCGATCCGGCTCGGCCGGCTGCCGCCCGAGCGCGTCCATCCGGAAGTGTGGCGGCTCAAGACGCCCGCCTCGCCGCATCTGTCCGCCGAGATCGACGGCGTCGAGATCGATCCGGACGCGCTCACCCCGCCGGCGGGCGCCGGGCCGCTCAAGGGCACGCCGCTGGTGATCGAAGGGGCCGGCGGGCTGTTGGTCCCGCTCACGCGCCGGGTGCTCTACGCGGATGTGTTGGCCCGCTGGGGCCTGCCGGTGATCCTGTGCGCGCGGACGCAGCTCGGCGGCATCAATCACGCGCTGCTTTCCATCGAAGCGCTCCGCGCCCGGGGCGCGCCCCTGCTGGGCGTGGCCTTCATCGGCCCCGAGATGGCGGATACGGAGCGGACCATCTGCGAGATGGGCGAGGCCAAGCGCCTCGGACGCCTGCCGCCCCTGGAGCCGTTGACCCCGGATAGCCTCGCGGCGGCGTTTGAGGCGCAGTTTGACCGCGCTGATTTCGGCGGGCGCGCCTCCACGGCGTGACACCCCCGTCTTGACCTAGCGCAAAGCGGGGCGACGCGGCCTGGGACACTCTGGACGTCTTTTCGGACAAGTGTCGCCCGCAACCGCCTGGAGATCCGCCGCGCATGTCGACGTCGCACTCGCCCGATCGGGCGCGCCCGCCTGCGCCAGGGCCCCGCGCCTTTGACCCCGCGGCCGGGCCCAGCCCGGCTTTCGGGTTTCCCGAGGGGCCCAAACTCAACCCGGTCCATTTCGACGATATCAAAGCCGCGCTCCGCGAAGGGCTTGAGGACTTCTTGGCCGCGCCGCTCTACGGGCTGGTGTTCAGCGGCATCTACGTGGTCGGCGGGTTGTTCATGCTGGCCTGCCTGGCGCTTTGGGACACGATTTGGGCGATCCTGCCGCTGGTCATCGCCTTCCCCCTCGCCGGCCCGTTCCTGGCCGTGGGGCTCTATGAGGTGAGCCGCCGGCGCAGCGCCGGCTTGCCGCTCAGGGGCTCGGCGATCTTCGGCGTCATTTGGCGACAGCGGGACCGGGAGCTCGCCTGGATGTCCTTCGTGACGCTCTTTATCTTCTGGCTCTGGGCCTATCAGGTGCGCATCCTGCTGGCCCTGTTCCTGGGCTTCAACGCCACCTTCGCCAGCTGGGCGGGCTTCGCCGAGGCGGTGCTCACCACGCAGAACGGGCTGTTGTTCCTCGCCGTCGGCACGGTGATCGGCGCGGTGATCTCACTTGGGCTGTTCAGCATCACAGTGATCAGCCTGCCGCTGCTGGTGGACCGGGACCTCGACATCATCACCGCCATCGCCTCCAGCGTCGCGGTGGTGCGGCGCAATCCGGGGCCCATGCTGACCTTCGGCTGCACCGTGGCGGGGCTCACGCTGCTGGCGCTGGCCCCGGCCTTCTTAGGCTTGTTCCTGGTGTTCCCCGTGCTGGGCCACGCGACCTGGCGCCTCTACAGCCGCGCGGTGGCGCCGGGCGCGGGCGGCGGTCAGCCGGCGGTCAGCAGCGCGTAGAGCAGCAAACCTACGCCCGCATGCCCGATGCTCCAGAACAGGGTGCGCACGACATTGATCCCGAAAATGTAGCACGGGATGTAGAGCGCCCGGCCGGCCACAAACAGCTGCCCGCCCAGCTCGGCGAGGCTGAAATCCATGCTGGGCTTCATCTCACAGAGCAGCGCCATGGGCAGGAACAGCACCATGGCCTCCGTCATGTTTCGGAGCGCCCGATCCGCGCGCTCGCCATAGAGCGACGGCTCAAGCCTATCGCGGGAGCCGAGCGCCGCCATCACCTGGGGGTCGGGCCGGAGGTAGAAGCGGAACAGCGGCGGCAAAAAGCACTGCAGGAAGAACACCGCCAGGGCGGCGTAGATGATCAGGTCCACGGGGGGCTCCTCCGGGTCATTTCAGTTCGCAGGCACAGGTAGCCTGAGGGCCCCTGCAAGTGAACCGGCGCGGAAAGCCGCGGCATGAACAGGACGTGAAGCCGCCGTGAAGGGAATTCGGCGTCGGGCGCTGCGCCGGCGCTCTGTGTGGCCCGCCAGGGGCCGTAAAGCGGTCCGCCGGCGGGAGCCGCCCAGGCCCAATTCCGACCGGCGTGCGGAGCGCTGTCGGCCGGGCGACCAGCCCGGCCCGCGCCTGCGACTCCCCGTCCCCGTCATCTGGGGCAGGCGCGATGCAGCCGCGCCAAGTCGCTGAAATCTTGTCCAAACACGGCGCCATAAAGCGCGTCGCACAGCCGTCCCAAAGCGGCTCCCCAGGGTCAGCCGCGGACATGCCGAGGTCCAACGGGGCGCGCCTGCCCGAGGTGGGCGTCGGACCGGCACAGGCATGCGGTTTATCACGCCGCCGCTCGACAGCTCACGGTTCAGCGCGGCGTTGACATGCGCCCGCCGAGGGGCGGAGCGGGCGCGGCCCATGCTGGGCGCACCGGCAGGAGCGTCCAGCGGCGACGGTCCAAACGGGGCGCGCCCGCTCCGGGGTGGGCGCTCGCACCGTATGAGCCACGCGGTTAATGGGGCCGCCGCTCCATAGCTCAGGGATCAGCGCGGCGTCGACATGCGCCCGCCGGGGGGCGGAGCGGGCGCGGCCCGTGCTGGGCGCACGGGCTGGGGCGTCCAGCGGCGGCGGTCCAACCGGGCGCGCCTGCCCAGGGGTGGGCGTCGGACCGGCACAGGCATGCGGTTTATCACACCGCCGCTCGACAGCTCACGGTTCAGCCCGGCGTCGACATGCGCCCGCCCGGGGGGCGGAGCGGGCGCGTCCCGTGCTGGGCGCACGGGCTGGGGCGTCCAGCGGCGATGGTCTTTACGGGGCGCGCCCGCTCCGGGGTGGGCGCTCGCACCGTATGAGCCAC
>JBCCTM010000315.1:0-3884 GCA_039198535.1 Pseudomonadota bacterium | reverse complement strand
CGTCCAAAGCCGAGCTCGCCGCCTTCGCCCGGGGGCTGAACGCCGCGATCGAAAGCCGGCCGGAGGATTTGCCGCGGCGTCCAGCGCCTCCCAGCGCCGCTCCGCCAAACGCCGCAGCCCCAGCGTGCGGCTCATGCGGTCCGCCGGCAGGAAGCGCGGGCCCGTCACCTCGGCGAGCCGCCCGTGCGCGAGACGACGCGCCATCTCCATCTGAAACAAGCGATCCTGGCCGAGCGCGAAGCCCTGACCGAACACGGCGTCGGCCCAGGTCTCAGCGAACACATAAGGGACGCCGCGGGCGTCCCGGCGGATGGTCAGCGGCGCGGCCGGCCCCGACACGGTGAGCACGCCATCGCGTTGGTAATCATTGAGCGGAGCGAGCGTCTGTGGCGCGACAAATACAAGCGCGATCGCCGCAACGAGCGTCAGCCCCACCATGGCGAGCGCACGGAGCGGCCACCAAGGCCGGGAAGGCCGATCGGCCGCATCGGCCAATTCGCCGGAAGGGGCCATCGGCGTCAGGCCCACGGTGCGCGGGCCCGACTTTTTGCTCGCCTTGCCCTTCGTTCGGGCGGCGGCGCGGACCTCCCTCGGTCGCTCCACCGGTCCCCGCATCTCGCTGCCCATGCGCCTCCCCTCTTCCGTCAATTTGACGGAACCTTAGTATCCGCTCCCGTTCCCCTCGTCACGGCGGCCATTCTTGAGCAGGCCGCTCAAGAAATAAAACATGTGATCCAAATCGTCGTCGTCTGCGTTTTAATGCTTATCTGCCGCAACTTTGCGGCGAGCCGAGCCGTTCAAGAGATCCGCTAGAAAAATTGGCGGTTCAGCCTTGGCGTCGCGCTGCGGCCTGCTTAGGTGCGGAGAGAGTGCGTCGTGTAACATTGGGCGCTGGACGTGCGGCGTTCCGGGCGAGCTCTGGCTAATCTCCGGGCGAGCCCCGGTTAAAATGAGAGGAGGAGGCGATCATGGCTGCCGCTCTGAAAAAACTTGAGCCGAGCGCGCTGAAGGCGCTCTCGCGTGGACTGACGAAGGCGCTGGCGGAGACCACCGTCACCACCCAGAAAGCGCAGAATTTCCACTGGAACGTGACCGGCATGGCGTTTGGTCCGCTCCACGCGCTGTTCCAAGAGATCTATGAAGACCATTTTGAGGGTCAGGACGATCTCGCCGAGCGCCTCCGCGCCCTCGGCGCGCATGTGGACGGGCGGTACGCCGCGTATCTGAAGCTCTCTGCCGTGGATGAGAGCGACGGCAAGCTCGCCGCTGAGAAAATGATCGAGGCGTTGGCTGAAGATCAGGAGACTTTGTCGGCGACCATGCAGGCGCTCGCGGCGGTCGCCGAGAAAAACGATGACGTTGTCACCAATGATCTCGCCATCAACCGCGCAGAGAAGCATGACAAATTTGCGTGGATGCTGCGCGCGCATCTCGGCTGACCGGTTGCGCGCCGCCGCCCTCTCCCGTCTCTCAGGGTCTTGGATTCCACAGGCTCACGGGAGAGGGCACGCCACCCCTTTTTTCTTGCATTTGCGGCGATAGCTGGCGAGCCACCCGTCATAGCCGCCAAGGCGGCGCTGTTCTGCGAGCAGATCGGTCAGGAAGCGCTTCTGCGGCTTCCCGCCATCGAGCGCTTTGAAATCTTTCTTCTGCTTCTTCGTCATCGCGCAGCCGATGCAGTGGCCGCCGCGTTTGAATATGCAGACATCGACACAGGGAGACGGCACCTTAGCCATGGTCTTTCGAAACGCCCCTTGCCCGGATGAGCCGCCAGCATCACGGCGCCCCGCCTCGGTTAGTCCCAAACATTAGTCTTGAACCTGCGCCTTCGCGACCTTGTGCGCCTGCTCGTCGACCCCGACCTTCCAATAGGACGATATATAGCGGCGCTTACGATCGACGTGTAGATCACCCTGAAAATACTGACGAAGCGCGGCCACGGCGGTGAATTCGCCGGCCACGAACACACTGTCGCTGGGCCCAGGGCGCGGCGCAGCCTTTATGGCGTCGACCAGCGCGTCCGCGGGCGCGTTGGGATCGGGCTTCACGATCCAATGAAATTTAGAGCCCGGCGGCGCAGCCACGGGCTGGCGATCCGCATCCCCCGGCGTCTCCACATAGGCCTCAACCCGCACGTCCGGGCCCAGCGTCTCGAGGCCTGCGGCGAGCGCCGGCCATCCCGTGAGATCGCAGGCCGCCAACACGCGGGTCACGCCCTCGGTGATCAGCTTGGGCGAGCCGCAGCTTGAGACGACGACCACATCACCCAGGGCGGCGCGCTGCGCCCAAGGGCCCACGCGGCCGAGATCGCCATGCACGACGATGTCCACGTCAAATTCCGACGCCTCCGGCCTGGCGCGCCTGATTGTGTAAGTGCGCGTGGCCGCGCGAATGTTGGGCCCGCACGCTTCTTCCGCGAACGCCTCCGCAGATTGGCCGGGCAGCGGCGCCACCAGTTTGAAGTGCCCGCCCGCTGCGTTGCTGGGATAGGCGCGCGCGATCTCGCTCTTGAGCGTCACGCGCAGCATATGCGGCGTCAACCGCGACACCGCCGTCACCTCCGCCGGCCCAAACCGACCTTTGGACTGTTGCGGCAGCCCGTTTAAACGCTCCATCGCGCACATGCCCATCGACCTCCTAACGGAACCCGCATGCGGGCCGCGGCGCACGCGTCAAGCGAACGCCTTTCGGAAGCCGCCGCGAGGATGCCAGTATGCACTGAGATGAACGGTAGGCTTCATTTGCTATACCGGGGTGCAAACCAGCCGGCGTTCACCACACTTATAGATCTCTAGCTTTCAAGAGACTGCGGCGTGATGTCGATAAGGTCATTTTCTATCTCCACCATTCGAAACCCAACCGCTGTCGTCACCGTCCCTTCTGATGGTGTTGTAGACGTGACGACCAATTCCCATTGCGCCGTTTTTTCAGCGATTTCACCAAGTGCGGCGCGGAGCCAACTACTGAATGAAAAGATGGGGTCATGAGGGGCATAGTCGGCGTCATAGGTGAAGTATCGGTGCTCCGCCCCACGCATGATCCTTGAAACCGTCGGCGCTAGTTGCTCGCTCAAACCGCGATCCAGGTGCCGAAAACGGGCTGAGCGATGAAGATGGGCGTCGCCGCGACCCGACCCCTCTTTCACTGTCAAAGCATAGCTTTGATATCCATAGGTGCTCGCCAAAAAGCCGGCGGACAGCGTCAACCGCCTCATATTTTCCCGCTGCGTTCGGGCGGGGAACGAGTGGCCTTGCGCGGAGAGGGCCTGTGGAGCGACGAGCACATGAGGGTACGGCTCCAAAAAAATCCCTAGAGTTTCGGACCCAACGACTACCGAAGACCGCTTCCGCTCTTGGATTAAACAGACTGAAACAGTCGCGAGGGCCGTTTGGGCAATCCGATCCTGCGCGAGTTGTGCGGGGGAGTTTCTTTTCCGACCGCGCTCATGGTGCCTCTGTAGCAGATGAGCGATTTCGTCGCTTGGAGGCGCGATTTTGTACATCGAGCTCGTCTGATCCAGCGGATCGCCGCCAAATTGCGCAGCCAGCAGTTCAGCGAGTTTGGGGGGTCGTAGGGTTTCCATTTGTAGACGTCTCCGTGTGTCGCTCGCCCCTGAGTCGGCTGGGAGGGGTCAGAGCAGTGGATGGCGCAGCGTTAAGCACCACACGAAGTACAAGTTAAGAACGAAAAAAACGTCCGTCAATTTAACACTCTGTATTTACAAGCTTTTCTTTTTGACCCGTTTGCTGCAAATACCCGCTGACGAGCGCCGCTGGTTATCGACCTGAACAGTTGCTCTAAGCTAACCGCTTTGACTGAAAAAGCGGTGAATCGTCACAATGGCTTTTCGAAATGTTGGTGATCGTGTAACTCGCCCGGACCGT
>JBCCTM010000314.1:0-3892 GCA_039198535.1 Pseudomonadota bacterium | reverse complement strand
TCCTTCCGCGAGCGCTCCGTGGGCGGGCCTGGCTTCATTGGACGGGTGAAATGACAGCGAGGCCGCGCCGCGACGGCGAGACGTCAACCACGGCAAGACGTCAACCACGACAAGACGTTCATCAAGAGAGGTGGGTAGATGGAAATTTTTGAGGGCGTTCGCCTCGCCGAGATCGTGTCGACCTTCGTCTATGTGGGAATTGGGCTCCTCTGCATGATCGGCTGCTGGGTGATCATCGAGCGGATCACGCCGTTCTCGCTCAGGGAGGAGATCCAGCAGCAGAATTTGGCCATCGCCGTCCTGATCGGCGCGATCTTCATCGCGTTGGCCATTGTCATCTCCGCGGTGATCCGCAGTTGAGCGCCAGCGCCGGAGATCTGGGCGAGCCTCCGCTTGAGGCGGCGCGGCGACGCTGGCTGCTGGGCGGCGCGTTCATCATCGCCGCCTCCGGCCTCGCCTATGAGCTGATCGCCGGGGCCGCCGCCTCCTATCTGCTCGGCGACAGCGTCACGCAGTACAGCCTGGTGATCGGCGTGTTCATGGCGGCCATGGGCCTCGGCGCCTGGGCGGCGCGGCATGTGACGGACGCGGCCTGGACCTTTTGCGCGGCGCAGACGGCGCTGGCGCTGATCGGCGGGGCCAGCGGGGCGCTGTTCTATGTGGCGTGGCTGCATGTGGAGCCGTTCCAGGCGGTGTTGTTCGGCGCGGTGATCGCGACGGGCGCGCTGAGCGGCTTGGAGATCCCGTTGTTGGTCCGGCTCCTGGGCGAGCGGGGCGCGGGAACCCACGCGCTTTCCAACGTCCTGACGCTGGATTACGCGGGCGCGCTGCTGACGGCGGCGGCCTTCCCGCTGCTGATCGCGCCGCAGCTGGGCTTGGTGAGCGCCGGTTTCTTGTTCGGCTTGCTCAACGCCTGCGTCGGCGCGGCGGCGGTGGCGATCTTGGAGCCCAAGGGCCGCCGCGCGCTGCTGGCGGCGCTCAGCGCGATCACGCTCGCCTTGGGCGCGGGGCTGGTCTTAAGCGAACGCGTGGTGCGCGCCGCGGAGGCTGGTCTCTACGCCGACGAGGTGGTGCATGCGGAGACCACCCGGCATCAGCGCATCGTACTGACGCGGTATCGCGACCGCACGCGGCTGTTCCTCGATGGCGCGATCCAGTTCGATAGCCGGGATGAGCATCGCTATCACGAAGCGCTGGCCCATCCGGCGCTCACCCGGGCGCTTCGGCTGCGCCATGTGCTGATCCTGGGCGGAGGCGACGGCATGGCCGCCCGAGAGGCGCTCCGCTACGCCGAGGTTGAAACGGTGACCCTGGTCGATCTGGATCCGGCGGTCACAGCGCTGTTCAGCGACGGCCCGCTCGCCGCGCTCAATGGCGGCGCCTTGCGCGACCCGCGCCTCGAGATTGTTCATGCGGATGCGTGGCGTTGGACGGCGGATCAGCCGCCCGCCCGCTATGACGTGATCCTGGTGGATCTGCCGGATCCAAAGACGTTGGCGCTCTCCAAACTGTACAGTCGCGCCTTCTATACGCGGCTTGGCGAGCTGTTGGCGCCGGGCGGGGCTATCGCCGTGCAAGCGGGCGCGCCGTTCTATGCGCGGGAGGCGTATTGGTCCGTCATCGCCACCTTGGAGGCGAGCCGAGATCCGTTCGCGGCGCAGGGTGGACTGGCTGTCGCGCCTTATGCGGCGTGGGTTCCGAGCTTCGGGCTTTGGGGCTTCGCCTTAGCGGGCCCGGCCGCGCTTGCGGAGCCGCGCCGCGCGCCACCGGAGGCGCTCTCGATGTACAGCGACGCGCAATGGGCGGCGATGACCCATTTTCCGAGCGACGTCGACCGGCTGCCGGTGGCGCATAACAGCGTCCTCAGCCACGCGCTGCTCCGTTACTACCGAGAGGGGTGGGCGCGGATCCGCTGAGGCCGCCTAGAACACGGCGCAGAGCGCCTCCAACTCCTGGGGATCGGCCGGCTCGTCGAAACACGCGTCCCGCGGCGCGCCGGCGGGTGTCGCGGCGAACTCATTCGCCCAACATGAATAGCGGGGCAGGTCGAGCTGGCGCGCAATGGGGGCCGGGGCGTCGGGCAACCCTCGGGCGAGGGCGTCGGCCAAGCCGTTTTTGAGCGCTTGGTCGAGCGCCATGTCCGGATTGGCGCGGCGCATGAAGATGACGACCACGAGGCGTTCGATGGCGGCGTCCAAGCTCGCGGCGCTCGGGTCCGGCGCGTAACGGCCCAGCGTGAGGCGATAGGCGGGCGCGGTGGTGCGCAAATCGAACTGCGCGTCGGCCACCAAGGCGGCCAGTCGGCGGGAGCGGCAGGCGGCCAAGCGGCGGTTGAAGGTCTCCCCGCCTTCATTGGAGGCGAGCCCGGCCGCAACCACGAGGCGCGCCTCGCTCAGCGGCTCTCGCAGGACGTCCCTGAGGCTTGGACGACCGCCATCCCCTTGTTGAAGGCGATCGGAGCCGTAATCCCAGCGATAGTCGGCTCCAGGCGCGACCAGGCGGAACGCGCCGCAAGCCCCGGCGTCGTCACAGCCGCGGAAAGCGATGTCCACCGCGCTGTCGGGGCCGAACACCGCGCCGCGTTGCCCGCCGAAGACGGCCCACGCCGCGCCGCCGACAAGGGCCAGCGCCACAGCGAGCGCGGCGAACCGGCGGCGCCGGAACACGCGAGGCGGCGTTTCGGAAAAAGGAGCGCCGCCGCCAGGGACCCTGACATGGGGCGGCTTTTCGCCAGATGATCCGTTGGCGGAGGTCATGCCTCGGCGGCTCCCTGCGAACAACACTGTGGATCAGCGCGCCGCCTTTCTCTAAGCCGCAGATCCATCGCGCGCGAGGACAATTGCGCGCAGAATGTAATCGCGCGCGAGGCGACAGGCTCTGGTTTGGCGTTTGACCTTTCGAAGCGTTGGGCGATCCGCGCCAACATCCCAACATGCGGGCGAGCGCCAGGCGAGCGGGCGAAGGGCGGCGGCGCGGCCCACAGCCTCAAATTTGCCTGCGCCGACTGCGTAAACAGCTCCGCGACGGGGCAAAAAAAAACCCCGGCCGTAGCCGGGGAGTCGAATTGAGGCAGGTTCCTACAGGCAAGAAACCTATCGAGCAGTGCCGTAGGTGTAACCTCGGCAAAGCTTGGTTAGCAACAGAGGGCGCGGGTTTTTTCTGCGTTTTCCACAGAGAACCGCCGGGAGGACGGCAATTTTCATCAAAGAGTTATATACCGCGGGGCTCTCAAGGGGATGCGTCGCAGCGCGCCACCCACAGATTGTCCACATCTTGCGGTCGGCGTTTTGTGGAGCGCTAGGCGCTGTTCTCGGGATCGGGGCCGTTTTGTCCCCGGCCTGGGCGGAAAGCGAATCGCGTCCACCAGCCATTGACGCGCGCCAAAACGCTCCCGCCGATCAGCTGGACCTCACCTGGCGGCATGGCGTCGCCATGCACGGCGTTCCCGCGCTCGGCGCGGGGTTCTCGCATTTTCCGCATGCCGACCCGAACGCTCAGCCGGGAGGCGGGCTGCGCCTTGGCGTGCTCGGCGCCTTCGATAGCCTGAACCCCTTTACGCTGGGCGGCAGCCCGCTCTGGGCGATGCGGCGCAATGTCGTCGAGAGTCTGATGGCGCGGAACTTTGATGAGCCGTTTTCGCTTTATGGTCTTCTGGCGGAAGCGGTCGCCTTGCCCGATGATCGCAGTTGGGTCGCCTTTCGGATCAACCCAGCAGCGCGGTTCTCCGACGGCGCGCCCGTCACCGTCGACGACGTCATCTTCAGTTTCGAGACGTTGCGGGACAAAGGGCGCCCTAACCATCGGTTCTATTATGGCCAAGTGGACCGCGTGGAGCGTCTCGGCCCCCGCGCTTTCCGCTTCGTGTTCAAAAAACCGGATCGCGAGTTGCCCC
>JBCCTM010000313.1:0-3895 GCA_039198535.1 Pseudomonadota bacterium | reverse complement strand
GGTGGACGCGCTGGTCCGGCAGATGCAATGCGAAGGACTGAACCCGGCGCCGGTGTTTGTGGCGAGCCTAAAGGATCCTGTTTCGCAGGCGACGCTGGAGACGCTGTTCGCCGCGGCGCCCGCCGATGTGGTGCTCAACGCGACGAGCTTCGCCGCCGGGGCGATGCAGGCGCACGGTCCGGTGGATGTGGATGCGGCGCACGCCGTGGGCGGCCCGTTAGCGGCCCCAGGGCGGCCGGTGCTCCAGGTGATCTTCTCCGGCGCAGCGGAAGAGGCCTGGCTCAGCTCCACCGGAGGCCTCGGCCCGCGCGACATCGCCATGAATTTAGCGCTGCCTGAGGTGGATGGCCGGCTGATCACCCGGGCGGTCAGCTTCAAAGGAGAGGCGTATCGCGACGAAGTGGCGGAATGCGCCATCGCCGCCTACCGCCCTCGCGCGGACCGGATCGCTTTCACCGCCAAGCTCGCCGCAGCCTGGGCCACACTCGCCGCGACGCCCGCGCCCCAGCGCAACGTGGCGCTGATCCTCGCCAACTATCCCACGAAGGATGGACGGCTCGCCAATGGCGTCGGCCTCGACACGCCGGCCTCCGCTATTCGCATCCTGCGGGCCATGGCCGAGGCGGGCTACCAAGTGGAGGGCCTGCCCCAGACACCCACAGGGAGGGGCGTCGCCGACGACGGTGACGCGGCCGCGGGCGAGCAGATGGCGGCGAAAGCGCTGATGGACGCGCTCTTGGCCGGGCCCACGAACGCGCGCGAGGGGCGCGCATCGCGCGAGGGCGGCGTCGCCTTTCCGCTGGCGGCGTATGAGCGGGCGTATGCGGACCTGCCGGCCGCTTTCCGCGCGGAGGTCGAGGCCCGCTGGGGCGCGCCTGAGCAAGATCCGACCGTGGAGCGAGGCGGGGCGGAGGGCCCGGCGTTCCGTTTGGCGATCCACCGTTTCGGGCGCGTGGCGCTCGGCGTGCAGCCGGCCCGCGGCTATGACATCGACCCGAGCGAGACCTATCACGCCCCGGACCTCGCCCCGCCCCACGCCTATCTCGCCTTCTATCTCTGGCTGCGGCGGGTCCAGGGCGCGCACGCCATGGCCCATATCGGCAAGCACGGCACGCTCGAATGGCTGCCGGGCAAGGCGGTGGGCCTCTCAGAGGCCTGCGCGCCTGAGGCGGTGTTCGGACCAACGCCGCATCTCTACCCGTTCATCGTCAACGATCCGGGTGAGGGGACCCAAGCCAAGCGCCGGGCGCAGGCGGCGGTCATCGACCATCTCACTCCGCCCCTGACCCGGGCGGAGACCTACGGCCCCTTAGCCGCCCTGGAGGCTCTGGTGGACGAGTATTACGAGGCGGCGGGCGTCGACCCGCGGCGCACCGCGCATCTGGCCCGGGAGATTTTGGCGCTCACCGGCGCCGAGCGGCTGGATGTGGATGCGGGCGTGGCCGAAGAGGATGACGAGGCGGCGCGGCTGCAGAAGATCGACGCTTATCTCTGCGAGTTGAAAGAGAGCCAGATCCGCAACGGCCTGCATGTGTTCGGCCGGGCGCCCCGGGATGCGGCGGCGGCCGCCCAAGAAGCGCTCCAGGGTCAAGAAGCGCTCCAGGGTCAAGAAGCGCTCCAGGATCAAGACGCGTCAGACGCCTTTCTCGAGACGGATTTGCTGGTGGCGCTCACCCGGGCGCCCCGGGGCGCGGGCGCCGGCGGCGACGCGTCGCTAATCCGGGCGCTGGCGTCGGATCTGGGCCTACGCGGCTCTGGCGAGGGCGCGTTCGACCCGTTGGATTGCTCCCTCGCGGCGCCGTGGGAGGGGCCTCGGCCGCAAGCGCTCAGCGCGGTCAGCGAGGATCCCTGGCGGAGCGCGGGCGACACGGTCGAGCGGTTGGAGCTGTTGGCCCAGTCGGCTGTGCGGGGCGCGGCGCCGGCGGCGGGGCCCGAGAGCGCGGCGGTGCTTGGGGAGATCGAGGCGCGGATCCGCCCGGCGGTGCGCGCCTCCGGCGACGCGGAGATCCGCGGGTTGTTGGCGGGCCTCGACGGCCGCTTCGTGCCGCCGGGGCCGTCCGGCGCGCCGACCCGCGGCCGCCTCGACGTGCTGCCGACGGGGCGCAATTTCTACAGCATCGACAGCCGCAGCGCGCCCACCGAGGCCGCCTTCGCGCTTGGATGGCGCTCGGCCTCCCTGCTGCTCGACCGGCATCTGCAAGAGGCGGGGGACCATCTCCGCCGCGTGGTGCTGACCGCCTGGGGCACCGCCAATATGCGCACGGGCGGCGACGATCTGGCCCAGGGCTTAGCGCTGATGGGCGCGCGGCCGCGTTGGGATGGCGCGGCGCGCCGGGTGATCGGCTTTGAGATCTTGCCTCTCTCGGTGCTGGGCCGCCCCCGGGTGGATGTGACGCTCCGGGTCTCGGGCTTTTTCCGGGACGCCTTCCCGATGCAGATGGATTTGTTCGACAGCGCCGCCCGCGCGGTGATGGCGCTTGATGAACCGGCCGAGGAGAACCCCGCCGCGGCGCGCTTTAGGGCTGAGCGGGCTGAGGCCGAAGCGGCGGGGCTCGACGGCGCTGAGGCGGCGCGGCCGGCGGGTTACCGTGTGTTCGGGTCGAAGCCCGGCGCCTATGGCGCGGGGCTGCAGGCGCTGATCGACGAGCGGGTTTGGGCGGAGCGGGGCGACCTGGCGGAGGCCTATCTCGCCTGGGGCGGCTACGCCTATGGCGGCGGCGTCGAGGGCGTGGCGGCGCGCGGCGCGTTCGAGGCGCGGCTCGGCGCGGCGGAGGCGGTGGTGCAGAACCAGGACAATCGCGAGCATGATCTGCTGGACAGCGATGATTACTACCAATTCGAGGGCGGCGCCGCGGCGGCGGTGGAGACGCTGTCGGGCCAAGCGCCGCGCAGCTATCACAACGACCATTCGAGGGTGGAGCGCCCGGTGATCCGCACGCTGGAGGAGGAAGTTGGTCGCGTGGTCCGCGCCCGCGCGGCCAACCCCAAATGGATCGAAGGCGTGAAGCGCCATGGCTACAAAGGCGCCTTCGAGATCGCCGCCACGGTCGACTATCTGTTCGCCTTCGCCGCCACCACCGGCGCGGTGCGCGACCATCATTTCGACCTGCTCCACGACGCCTATCTCGGCGACGCGGACACCCGCGCCTTCCTGGAGGAGGCCAACGCCCCCGCCCTCCGCGAGATCGAACAGCGCTTCCGGGAGGCGGTGGAGCGCGGCCTCTGGCGGCCAAGACGCAACAGCGTGCGGGCGGCGCTCGGCGCGGGAGAGTAGGGGACGATTTCGTCCCGGCCTCAGCGCCGGGCGTGGGCGCATCTTCCCATCTCGCCCCGCTGATCGCCGCGGTGCCGGGTCGTCTGCCAAGGGGGCGGATGGGGCGCGTTCCACCGGGTGGGAATGGGCGCGTTGTGGCTGATGCCGCTGAGCCTCAGCGAGGAACGGCGCGTCGCGCTCTCGGCGTAGGGCCTCAGCGCGTATTCCGACCTGGTCGATAAGGTGTGGTGGTCCGGGCCGTGGTGGCCCCGCTCGCCGGCGGGTTTGTGCGGGGACTGCGCGCCGCCGCACGGGCGGCTTAGGCCGTGCGCAGAGGCGACGCGCCCCGCGGCCGAGCAGAGCGAGCTAAGGGCGTTGAGCCGGATTGGCGACCTGACGGAGGTGTTGGCCGAGGGTGGTCGGCGGAGGCGGCGAACTGGCTGTCGGAGACGCCGGCATTGCTTGCTGAGGAATGGCCGCGCGGGGCCAGGTGAGCCGCGGGATGCTTAATGACGAGGAACTGAAAAGGCGGTGGGCGGCGGCCTCGGCGTAGCGGGGCGAGTTTGGCGCGGTTACAGACGAAGTGCGTCGGGGCGGTTGGAATTTTCGGGGGGCGCGCCAGTTGTCCGAAACTGGCCGCGG
>JBCCTM010000312.1:0-3897 GCA_039198535.1 Pseudomonadota bacterium | reverse complement strand
CGGCGGGCTGCGCGCCGGCCATGACAGGACTGGCTCAGTTGGCCGGATCCGGATTGACCGCCGCCCCGGGCGTCACCTTGGGCGCGCCTTGGATCGACACCGGACCGCCAAACTCTCCGCCAGGCGGCTGGGTCACCCAATCCTCAGGGTCGCTCTGACGGCGATAGATCACCCCGACGCCCGCGACCGGATCATTCGAACCGGCGGTGGGATCCGGATTGACCGCGTAGCCGAGCGGCGAAGAGCTGCTCCGCGCGTCGAGGCGCTCATCCGGCTCGCCGCAGGGCGAAACCGTCGGATCGCAACCCGGCTGGGTCTGCTCGGTCTCATTTGAGGCCTCGGCGTCTTCCGCTTCTTGACCGTCATCGGCCGCCTCAGCGGCGTCGGCCTCCTCCTGAGCCGCCTGATCCCGCTGCGCCTGCTCCGCACCCTGGCGCAGCGCCTGCTCAGCCCCCTTTTTCATATCGCTCGTATCGGCGAGCGAGAAACACATACCTTCGCCGCATTCCGGCGACTGCGTCCTCACTTCGACCACCTGAAAGTCGGTGTTCACTTGCACCGTGAGGGTGCTGCCGTCTGAGTACTCAAAGACGTCCGTGTAGCCGTCCTCCGTCGTGATCTCTGTAAAGTTCACGAGGCCCTGATCGTCATAAACACTCCTTCGACCGGACTGCACCCAGCTGGCCGGCCCGCCGAGCCGCTGACCAGGCGGCCCCGCGGCGATGGCCCCTCCGCCCGTGTATTTTTTGCCGCGCTCCCCAGCGCGCAGGCCAGTTCCTTCCGGCGCTGCGATGTCCAGGCCCGTGGAGAGGCTTGGATCGAGCCCCGCAGGATCGTCCAGCACGCCCATGGCTTTGTCGATGTCCGTCAGCCCGTCCAATTCGTCTTGGATCTGGCCGACGCCGCGGGCGTCATTGAGCGAGCCGTCGAGGCCCAACTCCCGCTCCAGATCCCGGCCGAGTTGATCGCCGGCGAAGCCTTCGCGCAGATCCATGCCCGCGCCGCCGCCCAGACCGGCGTCGGGAAGGGCGGCGCCCGGGATGTCGCGCCCGCCGCGGCCCTGGCCGGGATCGTTCGGTGAGAGGCCGCTTTGCGAGGGCGCGAATTGAGACTGTCCCGGCGACGCCTGGAGCGGGGACGGAGCGCCGCCGACCTGATCATAAATATCATCGTACTGAGACTGGCCGACCGCCGGCTGATGCGCCGCGACGCACAGGACGCCGACCGCCAGAACACTTACAAAATTACGCCACCGCATTGTCGCGCCTCCTTCGGCCGCCTTCGATCAGCGCGCCGCCCGCTGCAACTGTGCCGGCCGCGCCACGTCTCGCCTCCATGCCGTCCGACGCCCAATGCGAGCGCTTGGCGGCTCCACCTATCCAGCATCTGTTAAGCAAGGGAAGGACTTTGCCGCCGATGTGGCGGCAGGGGGGTAAAATGCGCTGCATACGAAGGGGTTACGCGTCGCCGATGCGGCCAACGCCATGCGCGGCGGAGCGGTCGACCCCGGCGCGCGTCAGCCGCGCTCTGCTCGCCGGGATCAGCCTCATCCTGGCCTCGCTCGCCGCGACGCCGCCGCCGCCGGCCATGGCCCAAGCGCCCGCGGCGCTCAGCAAAGATGAATTTCTCTCCTCGGCCGGGGCGATCGCCTTTCGCGCCAAAGATTATCCCGCGGCGATCCAGGGCTTTCGCGCGCTGCTCAGCCGCTACCCCGACACGCCGCTGCTCTATCGCTATCTCGGTCTCAGCCACTATCGGCTTCGCCAATTCAGCGCCGCAGCCGGGTGGTATGACCGCGGCCTCCGTCGGGCGCCGCGGGATGTCAGCTTACTGTTCTTCAGCGCGCAGAACCTGTTCGCCGCGGGCGATGAGCGGAGCGCGCTGCGCCGGCTGCTGCTGGTGGCGCGGCTGGCTCCGGAGAGCGCGTATGGTCAACGCGCCCGCCGCGTCTTGGCCCAGCGCGCCGACGATCTGAAAGCCTTAGCGGCGGAGCGGCGGAAACCGTCGGGTCGGGACCGCTGGTCGGCTGTGGCGCGGCTCGGCGTCGCCTATGACGACAATGTCGCCGCCCAGCCCGATAGTTTCACAGGAGACGCCGACGCCTTCCGGATCTTCCAACAGCTCAGCGGGCGCTACACGCTGCTGCAGGGCGCGCGCCTCGGCCTGACGGCGGATGGCTCAGGATACCTCTCGCAGCACACCGACAATTTCGATGAGCTCAACCTGGGCAGTTTGGACGCGGGTCTGACCGCGCGGCTCAGGGGGACGCTCCTCGGCGCGCCCAGCGCCCTGGCGCTGCGCTATGGCTTTGATGTCGATTATCTGGACGCCGACCTGTTCTCGCAGGCCCACGCGCTGAGCGCGCGCTACGCCGTGGCGCCGCGGGACTGGGTCACGCTCTCGGCCGAGTATCGCGCCTCTTTCAAAGATTTCGATTTTGACGGTTTCGACCCGTCCATCGCCTCCCGGGACGCCGTGACCCAACGGGTCTCGCCGCAAGCGACCTTCTACTTCGATGACCGCCAAGTCGCGCTCACCCTGCGCTACGCCTTTGAGGACAACGCCGCGCGCGGCGACAATTTCGACTATCGTCAACATGGTGGCGACGTCAGCCTGAGCGTCGAGCTTCCAGCCGGCTTCCGCCTCGACGGCTCGGCCGGTTATGCGCACACCGAGTATGACGCCTTTCGCGGCCCGGTGGCCCGACAAACGGAGCGCCTCGACCTCTCCGTTGGGCTCGAACGGCGGTTTGATCACGGGCTGACGGCGCGCCTCGGCTACCGCTATTTGCTCGAGGACAGCTCCATCGAGGTCTTGGAGTATGACCGGCATCTGGCCAGCTTCAGCCTGTCGAAGCGCTTTTAGGGAGGAAGGGCGATGGTGATGAGCCTGCCGATCAGCTGGAGCGGGGCGTGGATGGCGGCGTGCGCCCGGTCGCTCTGCCTGGCGCTCTGCCTGGCGCTGACCCCGTTGACCGTCGCCGGGGCGGAGGCGACGGCGCTGGACGAAGAGATCGATCTCGCCATGGACGCTTTTGACGAGCAGCCCTTTGAGGCCAGCCTGAGCTGGTCTTCGCTCGATCTTGAGGATGATCCGCTCGACCGCGCGACCGATGGCCGGCAACCGTTCGAGCAAGAGCCGCCCGCGGCGCAGTCGGACTTTAGGTCGCCGTTGCTCCCGCCGCAGCTGGTTCCGCAGCAGCAACAGGTCCCGTGCAATCCGCAAATTCAAATCTGTCCTTGACCGACACGCTTGAGCCGATCAGTGCGCCTCCCCCATTTCCAAGTCGTCACAACCTGGTTAACGCAGTCCAGCTGATCGGCGAGGAACAGGAAGGCGCGCATGGCGATCCCCACCAAAATCATCGAGACCGGCGAGTTCGCGGGGTGGACCATCTACCCGGACGAGCCTTTCGAGCAGAACGCCGGTCCGTTCTACTTCCGGATCGATGAGCAAGGCCCAGTGGCCGCCTTTAGGGTGGAAGCGAAGCATATGAACGGCGCCGGCGTCGCCCATGGCGGCCTGCTGATGACCTTCGCCGATTTCTCCCTCTTCGCCATCGCCAACGAGGCTTTAGAGGATGGCTACGGCCTGACGGTCGCCTTCACCTCCGAATTCCTCGACGGACCAAAGCTGGGCGAGCGGGTCGAGGCGCGGGGAGATCTGCTGCGGCAGGGAAAATCGCTGCTGTTCGTCCGGGGTCTGCTCACCGCGGAAGGCCGCCCCTGCCTAAATTTCTCCGGCACGATCAAGCGCCTGCGCATGAAATAACCGCGCTCTCCCGCATCAGACGCCCTCCTCCATGAGACGCCCTCCCGCATGACGTCGTTTTCCGCATGACGCCCTTCCGCGCCCGCTTGATCGGTTTTGTCGAAAGCCGCCCCTTCATCAACGCGG
>JBCCTM010000311.1:0-3899 GCA_039198535.1 Pseudomonadota bacterium | reverse complement strand
CTTTCCGAACGACGGCGTTGGGAAAGGCGCCACGCTGTCGCTCCAGATCAGCGAACACCCGGTAGTTGCCCTCGCTCCGAAGGGTCCGCAGCTCCTGTTCGAAGAACCGCTCGTATTCCATCTCTCGCCTCACCGCTTTCGCTGGCGCGCCGCCGGAATGCGGGGCGCGACGCTCGCTCTGCGCTGCTCGAAGTATGCACCGTCACCGCCTAAAATGAATGCAAAATCGCCGCATTCGCCATGGCTTCCAGACGCTCTCCACGCGCGCTGCGTAAAATGGCGCGCGGAGCGACGGCGGCAAGCCGTTGTATTTACCAGATTGTCTGTAAATTTGTCCCGAAAGTCGCGTTTCGAGACCATTGTCGCCCCAGTGGCGCGAATGCCTGTTCCGCGCGCATCAGCGCCAGGGAGAAGGGGGACCAATCGGCCATCTGACGAGAACTCGGCGTTGCGGTCGCGCCGCATCGCGACACCGTGCAGCCGAGAGCGACGCCAGGCGCGGGCCCTCGATCAGCCGCGACGCATCTGTCGAACGGCGCCAAGGATCTGCTGCAAAAATCCGCGCCAGAGACGGAGCAGATCGCCCAAGCCCAAGAACACCGCATAAGAGACGCCGCCCGTGGCGATTAGGATCGCCAGCCGCGACAGCCGATCAAGATCGCTGTCGAGCATGGCCAAATGCAGCGTCCACACCACAGCGCCCATGAGCGCCGCCGCCATCATTGTGGGCGCCGCCGCCCAGGCGATGGTCGCGCGGCGCACCGGGAAGATCGTGTTCAAGATGTAGAAGGCGACCGCCGCGCACAGCACGCAGCGCAGCAGATAGGCCGCCGCCACCGCCTCGATGCCGTAAGGCGCGGCCACCGCGACCACAACCACGGCGAGCGCGGTTTGGATCAAGCCGTAGACCAGCACCGCCGAGGACCGGCCGACGCCCACCAACACGCCCAGGAGGAGATAGCAGGGCACCTCGGTGAAGAAGGTGACGGCGGTGAATTGGATCACCGTAACCGACGGCTCCCACTTCTCGCCGAGCATCGCCGGGATCAGCAGCGGCGCAACCGTCATCAGGCCGATGGCCGCCGGGGCGAGGAAGAACAGCACGCCCTGCACCATGGAGGCGAAGGTCTTCGCCATCGCCTCGGGCGCCTCCTTGATCTTGCCAAACGCGCTCGAGGCGACATTGACCACCGGATAGATGAACAGGTTGAGCACGAAGTAGGACAGCTGCCAGGCGATGCGCAGATAGCCGAGCGCCACCGCGCCGAGGGTGGCCCCGACAATCATGTCCACCGCCCGAGGCGTCAGCTGATGGGTCAGCATTCCAGAGGAGATCCGCAGGCCGTTGACGAGGGACGACCTGGCCAGGGAAAGGCCAAAGGCGATCCGAGGCCGCCATGGATCGAGCGCGATGGTGACAGCCGCAATGCCGGCGATCAGCGCGAATTTCTGCGCGACCAGCGCGTAGACGCCCCAATCGAGCGCCATGGCCGTGAGCGCGGCGACGGCGCTGATCACCGAGCCGAGCGCCGCCCGAACGGCCACCGCGCGGAACCGGAAGGCCCGGCGCAAGCGCGCCTCCTGGACGCTGGCGAGATTGGTGATGAGGCAGACCGGCGCCATGGCCATCATCACGCCGGCCACCTCAGGCTCGCCGAAGAACAGCGCCACCGGGCTCGCCAGCGCGAACAGCGTCGCCGTGCCAAACCCGCCCGAGATCATCAGCAGCCAGAAGGAGGTGCTGGCGTCTTCGTCCGTGACTTCTGTTTTGTGCAGCAGCCAATCGGCTTGGCCGAGCTTGCAGAACACTGTGAAGCTTTCGACGAACACCATCGCGATGGCCATCAAGCCGAAGGTGAGCGGGTCGAGCGCCTGGGCGAGGTAGATGAACATCCCGAAATTGATCACCTGCTGGGCGACGGAGCCCACGGTGACCCAGAATGCGCCGGAGGCGACCTTGCGGCCCATGCCCGCCCCGGGATCGCTCTGCGGCGCGGCGGTTTTCGCATCGCCCAGGTCGCCGAGGGCGCCGAGGTCGCTGGGACCGGCTCGACCGGGATCCTTCGTCTCCATTCGGCGCACTCCTCCAGCTCAGCCCTCGCCCATTGAGGGACTTCGCTACGCAAGTTTCTCGCCGGATCAGCCCGCAGAGCGACAAGTCCCGCCGCGGCTTCCGGTCGCGCCGGCCCAGCGTGACCCCCTCCCACTGCAGAGGGCGCGCCAGCCGCGCCGGCGCCAACGATTTTGAAGGAGAGACCGACATAGAGTGCGCGCTCGGTTGGACCGAGGGCGCGCCTGACCTGTCGCGCTCCCTTCGGCGCGCGGTTTGCAGGCGGTCTCGCGCGGGCCGGCGCTCGCCAACGGAACAACCGACCTGGGAAGGGACAGAGTGATGCAGCAAGCCGTTAACGCCGCGGCCCCCTCTATCGCACGCGCCGACCGCGCGCCGAGGGTGACCCTCGCCATGCCCGTCTACAATGGCGAGCGCTACATGGAGGACGCGCTCCGCTCCATGGTCGCCCAGGATTACGGGGATCTGGAAATCCTCATCAATGACAACGCCTCCACCGACCGCACCGCGGAAATCGCCCAGGATTTCGCCGCGCAGGATCGCCGTGTCCGCCATGTGCGCAACCCGACCAATCTCGGCGCCGCGCCGAATTATGAGCGCGGCCTTGAACTCGCGCGGGGCGAATTCCTGAAATGGTGCGCCCATGACGACACCATGAGCCGCAACTACGTGTCGTCCTGCCTCCGCGCCCTCGACGCCGACCGCGGCGCCTCCATGGCGTTCGGCCGCGTGCAATGCATCGATAGCGCGGGAGAGTACATCCCGCCCCGGCCCGGCGTGCAGCTCGGCGCGGTGCTGCATGACGATCCGGCGGAGCGCTTTTTCCACACCATTATGAATAGCGGCGCCTGCTACCCGATCTTCGGCGTGTTTCGAACCGCGGCGCTGCGCAAGAGCCTCGGGCATCGCCCCTATTACGGGTCGGACCGCGCGCTCCTGGCCGAACTCGCTCTGATGGGTCGCCTGCTCGAAGTGCGGGAGGCCGTGGCTTACAACCGCGACCATGACGCGCGCTCGATGAATATGGGCGACCAGCGCGCCAAGCGTCGCTGGCAGAGCGCGAAGGCGGGCCGTTGGGCCAACAGCGTCGAGATCAATCAGTTCCTGCAATTCGCCGAGATCGCCCGGCGCCATCCGGAGATTTGCCCGCCGCGCCGCGCGCTGCGCAAGGTCTCGGCGGCGGCGTTGACGCTCCGCCAAGCCTGCCTGTTCGGCGTCGACGCCATCCGATGGGCCTCGCCGCCGCTGGCCGCGCGCTTGCGCGACGCGGCGGATCTGGCGCGGGCGCGTTTGCGCGGCCCCAAAAAAGCCGGCGGTCGACGCCGCGCCCGGGCCTGAGGACCGCATGTCGGGGCGCGGCGGCGCATATTCTTCGGCCAGACCAGGCCCTAGACACGTCCCCGGCGGGGCCCGCGGGCCCCAGCTGCGCCCCGCGCCGCGGCGGACCGTGGCGGGCGCCATGGCGCGCGGCGGCTACCGCGCCCCGACGCCGACCCCCGATATCGGCGACTTCGCCATCATCCCGTTATTGCTCGGCTTTTACCTGGTCTTCTTCAACTTGGACGATCTCCTCCGCCCGGGGTTGAGCAACCAGTTGGAGAAGGCGCTGCTGATCGTGGCGGCGATCTTGTTCATGGCCAGCCGCAAAATGTCCGGCGGGCGCTTGTTCCTCGTGCTCGTCTTCGCGTCGATCCCTGCGATCTCGCTGCTCGGGACGGACTACAACTACACCACGCTCGGGCGCTTCATCCGCGGCTTCATCAGCTACATCACGCCCTGGCTGTTGATGACCATCACGCCCAAAGAGCGGGATGCGCGGTGGTTCTTG
>JBCCTM010000310.1:0-3907 GCA_039198535.1 Pseudomonadota bacterium | reverse complement strand
GAATTGCTCAGGGCCCACGCCCCGCCGCCTCACATGCAAGCCGTCATACGCCAGCTGTCACATCCCAGCATTCACATGCCCGTTTTTAAAAGATCGAGCTTCACCACATTCTCCCGCACCGGCTTCATCGCCTGCGCCGTCGCGCGCAGGATCTCAAGCCCGTGATCGAGCCGATCGAGTAGCCAATCGGGCGAGGCGTTGTCCGGCGCGCCTGGTTTGAAGTCGTTCACTTGGCGGATGATCAAATGGTCGGGCTGCCATAGGATCATGGTGTTTTTGCCGGAGTTCATGCGCAGCTCGGGGATCGGATAGGCTCCCCCGACGCTGGCGGAGACGGCGATGGGATAGGCGGGTTTGAAGGCCATCTCCTTCCCATCTGCGCAGATGATCAGATTCTTGAGATGCGGCGGAGCCATGCCGTGCCACTCGGGCGCGATCACCACGAAGCCATCGGCCGCGGCGAGGCGCTGCGAGAGGCCGGGCCAGGTGGTCGCCCAAAAGCTGTCGGCGGGTTTGTCCGGCGACCATTTGCTTTCATCCCAAAGCGGAATGTCGATCTCGCTGAGCGAGAACAGATCCTGCGTGTCTCCGGCCCCGCCTTGGGCGCTCAGA
This sequence comes from Pseudomonadota bacterium, assembly GCA_039198535.1. Lineage (GTDB taxonomy): Bacteria > Pseudomonadota > Alphaproteobacteria > Rhodobacterales > Rhodobacteraceae > JALEGB01. The sequence continues at coordinate 3,295 of JBCCTM010000310.1, read as the reverse complement.
CGGTCCATGACGATCTGTGCGACCCGATGCGACTGCGCCTGCGCGCGATTTGAGCCGCTGATGACCACGATATGCGTCATGCCATGTCCTTCGATTGCTCGGCGTGCTCCCGCGGCGGCGTCTGGCCGCGGGCCGCGCCTCCCGCTATGCCTTGCGTGAGCGGAGCGCAAGGGGTCTGGTCAGGATCTGGCGGCGCGACCGCCGCGCCGCGCGACGCGGCGGCGAGATCATGGTCTGGCGTAGAAAGCGGAGGAGCTGCGTGCGACGAGACGATTTGACGGGATCAGATGTCTGAACAGGCCATCGAAGAGGCGGGATCTTCTCTACCGCCCCCAGCGTCGGAAGCGTCGGAATTAAGCGGACCCGCAGCGGAGACCGCGGCGGGCGGCGCGCCGGGCGGCGACGCGGCGGGAGACAGTTGGACAGATCCATTCATGGATCCTTTGGACGGCGTCGCGATGGACGCGGCCCAACAGGCGGCGGCCGCGGCGACGGCTGGCGGCGCCACCGAGGCGGCTCTCTGGATCACTGGGGCCATGGTGCTCGGCCTTTTGGTTCTCTCAGCGTTTTTCTCGGGTTCCGAAACGGCGCTGACCGCCGCCAGCCGCGCCCGCCTGCAGCGCTTGGCCGATGAGGGCTCAAAAGGCGCGCGGACGGCGTTGCGCCTGACGGAAGACAATGAGCGGCTGATCGGCTCAGTTCTGCTGGGGAACAACCTCGTCAACATATTGGCGACCTCGCTCGCGACCTCGGTGCTGTTGGCCGTGGCTGGGGAGAGCGGCGTGGCGCTGGCGACCGTGGCCATGACCCTTCTGGTCCTGATCTTCGCGGAGGTGCTGCCGAAGACATATGCGATCACGCGGCCCGAGGCGGCGTCGACCGCCGTAGCGCCGTTGATCGGTCTGATCGTGCGCCTGTTCGCGCCCGTGGTGTCTCTGGTGCGGTGGATCGTGCGGGGCGCGCTGGCGCTGTTTGGCGTCGAGACCGACCCACAAGCGCATATCATGGCCCATGAGGAGATCCGCGGCGCCATCGATCTCGGTCATTCCGAGGGCGTCGTGGAGCGGGACGCGCGCAATCGCCTCCTGGGCGCGCTGGAGCTTGACGATCGCGACGTCTCCCAAGTCATGATCCACCGCAAATCGATCCTGATGATCAATTGTCAGGACACGCCGGAAGCGATCCTCGACGCCGCGCTGCGCAGCCCCTACACGCGGATCCCCCTGTTTCGCGGCGATCAGGAGAACATTGTCGGGGTCATCCACGCCAAAGACTTGCTGCGCGCCGTCGATCCCCTGATCCGCGGGCCAGGCGGGTCGCCCGAGCGACTGGCGGAGTTGGATGTTCTGGCGGTCGCCATGGATCCCTGGTTCGTGCCGGAGACGACCTCGCTCTCCGAGCAACTGCAGGAATTCCTAAACCGCCGCCAGCACTTCGCGCTCGTGGTCGACGAGTATGGCTCTCTGCAGGGCTTGGTGACCCTCGAGGACATCTTGGAGGAGATTGTCGGCGAGATCTCGGATGAGTTCGATGATGAGGTGGAGGGCGTCTCCCGCGAGAGCGAACATGTCTACGTGGTCGACGGCGCCACGGCGATCCGCGATCTCAATCGCAAATACGATTGGAAATTGCCGGAGGACGAGGCGACGACCATCGCGGGCCTCGTGATCCATGGCGCGCAGGCCATTCCCTCGCGGGGGCAGACCTTCGAATTCCATGGATTTAAATTTGAAGTGCTTGAGCGTGATCGGCACGTCATCACCCGACTGCGCTTGTCGAAGCTGACGGCGGGAGACCATCAAGCGGGGTGACGTTCAGCCCGGTGCTGAAGCCGGACGATCTCTGACTCGCCCTAATTTGGGCCGCACCGGCCGAATTTTCGCCTTTCACCCACCGCGCGCTCGTGAACTAAAGGGCGCATGCGGCGTTAACCGTGTGTGGTGAAGAAGGAGACACGATCATGAGCATCTTCGCGAACAAAGTGTTGAAACCCGCCCCGATCGCCCTGCTGTTCGGCGCCTTTGCGCTCTCGGCCTGCGGCAATACCACCGCAGAACGCGGGCTCTCCGGCGCGGGCATTGGGGCCGGCGTCGGCGCTGCGGGGTCGGCGATTGTGGGCGGCTCGGTGGCCGGCGGCGCGATCCTTGGCGGCGCAGTGGGCGCGGCCACGGGCGTGCTGACAGACCGCAACAACCTCGATCTGGGCGATTTCCCACGATCGCGCCGGCGCTACTAAGCCAGGGGTCCTGCGGAGCGGCGACGGACTACAGTCGTCCGAAGCGCCGCTCCAACTCCTGGAGCTGCTCTGCGAACAGCGCCATGGGCTGATCGCCCACGGCGTCTTCGATTGCGCGGTTGATTCGCGCAAACGGCGCCTCGACGGCTGCAAGCGCGGCGCCGCCTTCATCGGTGACATAGAGCTCCCAGGCGCGGCCATCATTGACGGAGCGCCGTCGGCCCAAATAGCCGAGCTTCACCAGCCGCGCGACCATGGCGGCGACCGCCGGCTCTTTTAGCCCCAACAGATCTGCTGTTTGTTTCTGGGACGCTGATTTCCGCTCGGAAACTACAGCTAGAACAGCGGCTTGGGAGGTTGTGATGTCCGCCGCGTCCTGCAGCGCCTTATCGGCGATGCGTCGGGTTTGATGCGCTGCGCGTTGCAATCGCGAGAAGACATGCAGATCGAGCGCGTTCATCGCGGCCTCCCACCGACTTGCCCCAGGCCCGCGATCGATTAGCGTCGCGTCTCTGAGGAACCCACACCTGACCCGGGGATCACCGTGACAACCACCGCCGACAATGACAATCCCGTGCTGTCAAAGCTTGCGCGAGAAAACGGCGCGCCCGCGGTGATCGACGTGTGGGCGCAGATCGCTAATCCGCGGTTTTCTCAGCAGGCGTGGCTGAAGCCGCTTCTTCGTTGGACCGGACGCGACGCCTTGCCGCCCTCGACCGTGGCGGAGACGGTCGCGGCGATGGATGCGGGCGGCGTCGATTTGGCGCTCATCTCCGCATGGAGCGCGCCGACGGGCTGGCTGATCGAAAACGGTGAAGTCGCAGATCAGGTCGCCGCGGCGCCGGACCGTTTGCGCGGGCTCGCCGCGGTGGATCTCGCCCGGCCCATGGAGGCGGCGCGCGAGGTGCGGCGCTGCGCCGAACAAGGTTTCGTGGGCGTGCGCGTGGTGCCCTGGCTGTGGGATCTGCCCCCCAATGACCGGCGCTACTATCCCGTCTACGCGGCGTGCGTGGAGGCGGGGCTGCCTTTTTGCACGCAGATTGGACACACTGGTCCACT
>JBCCTM010000309.1:0-3926 GCA_039198535.1 Pseudomonadota bacterium | reverse complement strand
CGGATGCGGCGCGGCGCCCGGCGGCTGCGTCGCGCCGGCCCCGGGGGCGGGACCGGCGCGGGCCGGGGCCGCGAGCCGCGGCGCGCGCTCTAATGCAATACACGTCGCGACGGGCGCATGGTTTAGCGCGCCGCGTAGGCCTGGATCTTCTCCAGCGCCGCCTGCGCGATGGCCCCGGCTTGCTCGGGCGGCACGGCGCCGCGGCCCAGCATAAGTTCGGCGAACTCATGGGAGAAGGCCGACAGCCGGCATTGCGTCAGCCATTGGAACAGCTCCGCATCTTGCGCCCAACGCATCTCCCCGCCGAGCCAGGAGCCCACCAGCGTGAAGTAGTCCATGGCGCTGTCGGGATGGGGGTCCACATGGCAGATGGCGTTCTTCTCCGCCTCCGGCCGATCGAGCCCCGCCACATGGGCGATCAGCGCCGCGCTGAACACCTGTTGGCAGCCGCGGATCGCTTGCAGCGTGATCTGGTCGCCTTCGAAGATCGGGCGCGGCGGCAAACGCTCCAGCCCGTCGGCGGTGCAATTCACGAACAGCGTATCTTCGGGGACATCGACGCTCCCCTGATCCAATTCGATCCGGCCTGGCTCCAGCCGCGTCACGCGGCCGAGGCGCACCACGTTCTTCACCCGGCGGATCGCCTCGATCTCCCGCTCGCTCACCGTGGCGCAGCGGAACATCTGCGGGGTCACATTCGGGTCGACCCGCATCAGCGATCCGGTGGCCTCCACGCGCGCGAAGGCGTCTTCTGGGGAGGTCGACTCGGCGATAGCGGCCATCTGTGGCAGGAAGCCGGTCAAAACATCGCCGGGTTGGAAACGCGCCCGGTTGAACACCCAGCTGTCCCGGGGCGCGATCCATATGATCGCGTCGGGATCCACGTCTCTATCCAGCAAGTGGTAGATCGCGTCATAGGCCGTCTTACCCGCGCCGACGATCACGAAGGTCGAGGGCGCGCGGTCGAGATCCGCCAGCGCGTTGGGCGGTCGGCAATCGACGCCGTCGGCAACCTCGAAGGCCGGCGGCTCGGTGGCGGGCACCTTCACCTTCATATAGGTGGCGTCCACCATCACGCGCGCCGTCGCTTGGCGCTCGCGACCGGTGACGCGGGAGCGGAGCCGGCCGCCGCCCATATGCTCGGTTTGCCCGAGGAAGCCGACGCGGCCGGTGGGGAGCAGATCGTGGCGCAGGACGCTCTCGAAATAGTCGCAGACTTCCGCGCCGCTCGCCAACTCCCGCATGCCCGCATTGCCGCCCACTTGATCGACCCGGCCTGAGCCCAGATCCCGGGAATTGACGCCGTAGAACGTGGAGGGTTGGTGCAGGCGCACGAACGGATAGGCGTGGTTCCAATGGCCGCCCGGTCGGTCCTGGCGCTCCACCAGCAACACGCTGGCGTCGGTTTCTTTGACGATGACGTCGGCGAAGGCCATGCCCATGGCCCCGGCCCCGACGATCAGGAAATCCGCAGAGGGCGCGTCGCCCTCCAAATTCAATGCTCCGCCGCCTTTGGCGCTCATTCCTTCCTCCCGCGAAATTGCGTTTTCTTGGCTGTTGTCCGCCGCGTACGCCTTCGGCTGACACGATCACGCCAGCGCCTCGGCCGCAACCGTTGGTCGCGGGGCGACTTGCGCGAGCGCCAGGTCTAGGTCGCCAGGTCTAAGTCGCCAGGTCGCGCAGATGGTCCGCGAGAGCCTCGCGAACGCCGTCGAGCCCTTTATAGGCGGCGGTGGCTGGGCTCAGGGCCATGAGGCTATCGGCTAAAGCGTGTAGACGCGTCGCGCCATCGGGGCGCGCCGCCAGATCCCGGGCGCGCGTCACATGGATCCGGATCGTGAACAGCACGGCGCCGCTCCGCGGCAGCTTGCGTAGGGTTTGACGCTCCACGCGGACATGCGGGTCCGCGATCACGCCTTGGGCGAACGCGTCGCGACCCAGCCCGCCGTCTTCCGCCGGCCGTTGATCGGGCGCGGCGTCGGGGGTGAGGGACCAGCCGAAGCGCTCGAGCAAGCGGTCGGCCCGCGCGGTGCTCAAGGCGCGCTGAGCCGCCCGCGCGCGCGCGGCCGCCGCGCCGCTGAGGCCAGGCACCGGCCCATGCAAGGCGAGGAACGGCGCGCCGAGATTGGCGCGGAGGGACCAGCGGCTCGGAAAGAACACGGCCCCCGCCGAGAGCCGCCAGACCGGATCTCCCTCCCCAGCGCAAGCGGAAGCGCGCATCACCACCAGGTCTTCCTGCACCGCCAGGGCCGCCGCCGCCAGAGGAGGGGTGTTGGGCTCTCGCCAAGCCTTTGACGACGCTCCAGGCGCGCCCGGCACGGCCGCTGAGATGACCTCGAGCGCTTCCCGTTGCGCCGCCTCGGATCCAGGCTCCGCCGCAAACACCAGCGGCCGACGCTCGCGCCAAAGCGTCGCCTTCCTCGCCAATTGCGGCGCGCGATCATCGTCGATTTCTAAGTGCGAGGACAGCGGGGCTTGGCCGAGCCCGAGCGCGAAATCGGCCCGGGGCCGAAGATATGGCGCGTGATCGAATGTCAGCCGCATCTCGACTTCTCCCTCTGATCGTAAGGGCGTGTTCCGCGCGAAGCTCTGGCGCCCTCCGCGCAGAGGCGCTAGGGCCAAGAGACGCGGGAGCGAGGGCGTCGGCGAACGACGCAAGGAGAGCATGCAATGACCAAGAACAGCGAGAACGGCGCCGCGGCGGCCGCGTCGCCTGACAAACCGCCGGCGGATCAACAAGACCCAGCCGCGGCCCGCGCCGTCCCGTTGTCGGCGGAACGGCACGGCAAGCTGCGCCTGCGCCGCAGCGCTACGCCCTATGGCTTCGCCAGCGGCGCCAATCTGGTGGCGCTGACCTTCCATGAGTTTCCCGCCGCCGCGCTCTCCTATCCGATTGTGTTCGCTGGGCCCAATAAGACGCCTTGCGCCGTGATGGGCTTCGAGAGCGGGGAGAATCTGTTCATTGACGCCAAGGGCGCGCCCACGGAGGGCGTCTACATCCCGGCCAGCCTGCGCGGCCATCCGTTCATCGCCGCGCCGGACACAAAGGAAGATCGGCTGGTGCTGATGATCGACCCGAGCTCCGACCGATTGTCCGAGAAAGAGGGCGAGCCGCTGTTCGGCGCAGACCGCAAGCCCACAGATATGACACAGGGCGCGCTCACCTTTCTTGGCACGCTCCGGGCGCGCCAAGAAGAGACGCTGGCTTTCGTGGAGGAGCTGCAGGCCTTGGATCTGTTCGAAGAGAAAGAGTTGCGCACCCGAGATGAGCCAGGCGCCGGCGAAGACGACGCGAGCGAGGGCGGGGGGCGCGTGCTTGCGCGGTACATCTCGCTCAGTGGCGATAAGCTTGACGCGCTCAGCGCGGAGGATTTGCGGCGGATCGGCAAACCGGGGCGACTGCGCGCCGTCTACGCGCAAATCCTGTCCCTCGGGCAATGGGCGCCGCTCGGCGCCCGCGCGGTCGCGCGTCGGCGGGAGACGAAGAAGGGCTGACGCCTCTCGCCGCGCCGCGCCCCGCGGCGGCGCGCATGTGGAGCGCTAAGGTCCGCGGGTTTTGGGGGAGGTCTTGGTGGCCGCGCTGACATTGGACGCCATCGGCGCGCTCGCGCCGGACGCCGCCTCCCTGAAGGCGGCCGCAAGTCAGATGAAACCGGCGAAATGGCCGTTGCGCGCGCAGAGCGCCTCCCAGGAGGCGGAGGCCCTGGTTTGGGGCGAATGCCAAGGCTCAGGCGCAAACCCATACCGCGTCGTCTTCGATGCGGCCGATCTCGGCTATAAATGCACCTGCCCGTCCCGCAAGTTTCCCTGCAAGCACGTGCTGGCGCTGATGAGCCTGTTCGCCGAGGACGCCACGACCTTCGCGCCCGCCGAGCCACCGGAGTGGGTGCGGGAATGGCTTGGGCGCAGACGAAGGACGGGCGGGG
>JBCCTM010000308.1:0-3928 GCA_039198535.1 Pseudomonadota bacterium | reverse complement strand
TTCCGCGCTGTCGGGCGCAAGGCCAAAAAAGGCGGGGACGATCGGTCGTGTCCACCGGGCGAAGCGGAACGTGTCGCCGCCCACGAGTTCTATCGATTCTGGCGAGCGCGTGAACAGCGCGCGGACCCGGTCCGCCTCACGCTCCAGCGCCGCTGCGGCTTCGGCCGCCCGCTCTTCCGCCCGCTTGGCCTCCGCTTCCGGATCGGGCGTTTCAGCCCCAGGCTCGGCCTCCGTCTCGGCCGCATCGGCTTCTGCGGCGGCGGCGGCCTCGGCGTCCGTCTCGGCGGACTCCGGCGTCGTCTCCAGGGCCGTCACGGTCTCCACCGCATCGACCTCTCTCGGCGTCGCCGCCTCCACCTCAGAGCCGTTGGCGCCCGCGTCCGGATCGTCCGCGCGATCCGGGTCGCCTTGTATTCCAGTGTCCATCATCGGCGTCGCATAGCAGGCCCCGCGCAAGGCTGGAAGGAGAATGCCAGGGTCTTGTTCAACGGTCGCGGGCGGATCGACGCAGGAGCCGGCGCGGGTCGGTCCGCGGACGCCGTTCAATCGAACAGCGTGCGCTGACCATCGGCTCCGCGCCCCTGCTGGGCGTCTCTCTCAGCGTCTTGGCCGCGGGGCGGCGTCATGCCCAAATGCGCCCAGGCGCTTCGGCCGAGCATCCGCCCCCGTGGCGTCCTTTGAATGAGGCCCCGCTGCAGCAGGAACGGCTCAATCACCTCCTCGATGGCGTCCCGCGCCTCCGAGAGCGCGGCGGCGATGGTGTCGACGCCCACCGGGCCGCCGCCATAATGCTCAGCCAACAGCCGCAAATAGCGCCGGTCGTTGCTGTCGAGGCCCGCATCGTCGACCTCCAACCGACCGAGCGCCTCATCCGCGATCTCCCGGGTGATCCGGGCTCCCGAGGGTCCGCTGTCCCCGGCGGCCACCAGCGCGAAATCGGCGACGCGGCGCAGCAGGCGCCCAGCGATCCGCGGCGTGCCTCTCGAGCGGCGCGCAATCTCCTCCGCGCCCTCGGCGGTCGCCTCCACGCCCAAGCCCACAGCCCCGCGGGCCACAATGCGAACGAGCTCTTCGACCTCATAGAATTGAAGGCGGGTCGGGATGCCGAAGCGATCCCTGAGCGGCGTCGTCAACAAACCCAGCCGGGTGGTGGCGCCCACCAGCGTGAAGGGTTGGAGATCAATGCGCACCGAGCGCGCGGCCGGCCCTTCTCCGATCACGAGATCCAGCTCGAAATCCTCCATGGCGGGGTAGAGGATCTCCTCCACCGCTGGGTTCAAGCGGTGGATCTCATCGATGAACAGCACGTCATTGGCGTCGAGATTGGTCAGCAGCGCCGCCAGATCGCCGGCGCGGCCGATCACCGGGCCCGACGTCATGCGGAAGCCGACGCCCAATTCCCGAGAGATGATCTGAGCCAGCGTCGTCTTCCCCAGTCCCGGCGGGCCGTAGAACAGCGTGTGATCCATGGCGGAGCCCCGGGCGCGCGCCGCCTCAATGAACACCCGGAGGTTGCCCTTGGCCGCCGCCTGGCCGACGAAATCATCGAGCCGTTGCGGGCGCATCGCGGGCGAGGCGGAAGCGGCGTCTTCCTCCCGCGCCGATGCGTCGAGAAGCCGCGCGCCGTCGATCGCCTCTCCCGCCTCCGCCGCCGACACATCCGGCTCAGAATAAGGATCGCCCGGGCCGCTCAGCGGCGAATATGGCGTCATATCCGGGACGTCACCCATCATGTTGCGTACCTCACTCTGCCGCACCCCACATATCGACAAGCGCCGCGCCTGACCAGCCCGGGAAGCGCGGCGGACCCCCGCTTCTGAGAAGGCGCGGCGCGCGCGCCAATCCGCCAACGCGGCAGACCCCGTATTCACTCTGTCGCCATGTTTGTGTAGTCGGACGTCCAGGGCGTTCCACGAGAAAACCGATTGGAGCGCTGGGAGAGCTCAATACGGCGGGTCGGACACCCCAAGGGGGCGCCACGCCATGGAGCTGGTTGGCCGGGGGAGAACATCGATGCGCCGCCTCTTCAAGATCCTCATGTATCTCGTGATCTTCGCGGTTTTGCTGGTGGCGGGCGCAGGGGCGGCGTTCCTGTTCGCGCCGAGCGACAGCATCGCGCGCATGGTCAGCGAGAGCGTGAAGGAGAACACCGGCCGCGAGCTCATCATCGAAGGCGAGATCGAGCGGAGCCTGTTCCCCACGCTGGGCGTGAAGCTCGGCAAAGTGACCTTCGCCAACGCCGAATGGGCCGAAAGCGGCCCGCTGCTGACGGCGGACGGTGCGGAAGTGGCGGTGCGCACCCTGCCCTTGCTGGGCGGCGGCGTTGAAGTGGCGACCATCGCGCTCACCAAGCCCGACATTCGCGTCGAGATCGACGAGACCGGCCGGCGGAGTTGGGAGATCGACGGGCTTGCGAGCGGCGACGCTGCGGCCAGCCCTGGCGGAGGCGGCGCGGGCGGCGGTGGTGGAGATATCGGCGATCTGCCGCTGCTGGTGGAGAAGCTCTCCATCACCGACGGCGCGCTCACCATCATCGATCGAAGCGCCGGCGGCGCGCCGGTGGCGGTCACGGCCATCAATGTGGACGGCTCGTTCGCCTCGTTGGAGGAGGATCTGCTGATCACCGGCTCAGCGATCGCCCAAGACCGTCCGGCGACGCTGGAGTTGGTCCTCTCGAGCCCCGCCGCGCTGGCGCGGGGCGATCAAGCCACCTTGCGCGGCGGGCTGGCCGCCGACGGCGTCTCCATGACCCTCGATAGCGTCCTCCGCGCGCCGCGCGACGCCTCCGCGCCCGAGGCCAAAGGCTCGTTCGCGCTGGCGCTCGACCCGGATCCCCAGCGCACGGCCTGGCTCCGCGCGCTGTTGCCGGCGGCGTTGGCGCCCCTCGGCGGCGTGGACCTGAACGGGGCCTTCGACGCCGCGGCCGACGGGCTGGAGGCGACGCTGGCCGGCGAGGTCGGCTTCAATGGGCGCCCGACGAAGCTTAACGCCTCGGCCATGGCGGGATCGGGCTGGGCCGATGGCGATCAGCCGGTGATCCTGAATCTCGACGTCAATAATGGCCTCGCCGCGGCGAGCTTCAAAGGCTCCGCCCAGCAAGCGGCGGACGCGCCGGCGGCTGTGGATGGCGACTATCGGCTGAAGATCGATGACGCCCAGGCGCTACTGGCCTGGGCCGGCGCCGCGCCCGCCTCGCCGGACGATCCCGCGGCCAAGCTCGAAAGCGTTGATCTCGCCGGCGGCGTGCAGATGGGCGCGGACGCCCTCGCCGCGGCCCTCAAAGGCACGGTGGGCGTCAACGGGTCGAATGTAATCATCGACGCAGGGGCGCGGGGCGGCGCGGATTGGAACGATGGCGGCCCGTTGGAGACCAATTTCAACGCCTCCGCCGCGCGGCTGTTCAGCGCCAATTGGCGCGGCGAAGTGGCGGAGCAGGGCCAGGCGGTGAAGGGCAAAGCGGAGTTCAATTCCGCCGCCCTCCGCGCATTCTTTGACTGGCTCGGCCTGGGCCCAGTGGACGCGCCCGCGGGCACGTTCGAGCGGCTGGCCTTCGCCGGCGACATTGATGTGAGCGCTGAACGGGGCGCCCTCTCCGGCATCAATGTCACCCTCGACGACAGCGCCGTCACCGGCGCGCTGAGCTATGACCTCACCGGAGAGCGGCCTTCCGTGAAAGCGGATCTCGACAGCGGCCCGCTCGACATCCGGCCGTTCACGGAGGCCGCCGGCCGCGCGTCCGGCGGCGGCGGCGGAGCGGGCGGCGGCGCTGGCGGCGGGGCGTCTGGGGCAGGCGGGGGCATCCCGCCCTGGAGCAAAGAACCGCTCGATCTCTGCGCGTTGCAGCTGGTGGACGCGGAGATCGACGTGCGCATGGAGGGGCTTGTCACCTCCGTGGCGCGCCTTGGCCGCTCCCATGTGAGCGCGTCGC
>JBCCTM010000307.1:0-3971 GCA_039198535.1 Pseudomonadota bacterium | reverse complement strand
GATGCGGGTGAGGCGCTGACGGCGGGGGAGCCTGGCGCTCAGCTCACCAAACGGAGGGCCCCTCCGTCCGAAACCGCATCACCCCGTCCGCTTCGACGAAGCGGAGAGACGGCGCAAGGGCGCATGCGCGTCGGCTCCGCCGATAAACCCTTGCCCCGCCCCTCCGCTCCGTCGCCTCAGACCGGGCGACGCGGCTCCGAACGGAGGAAAGGCGCAGCCGTGCGGACAGCTGCGCCGCTTGGGGCCATTGAGGCCCCGGCGCGGCGCCCGCGATGGGTTGGGCCCGCGTCGCGTCGCTTCGGCTGAGGCGCAGCTGGAGAAGGGGCGGGCTTTCAAACGGTGTTCGGGGCGGACAGGCGGCTTGCGCCAGGCGAGACGCCGGTCCGGTCGGGGCGTTCGGCCCCGACTGTCGCCACGGCGGATCAAGCGCAGAGGTCGAGCCATTCCCGGAGCCGCGCCTCAGGATCGGGGTTCAGCAGCACGTCCGTGACGACGCAGGCGCTGTCCGCGCCGGCGGCGAATACGCCCGGGGCGCGCGCCGTCGTGAGCCCGCCGATCGCCACGAGCGGCATGGCGCCGATCCGGCGCTTCCACACGCCGATCCGGTCGAGCCCTTGGGGCGCGAAGCGCATCTTTTTCAGGATCGTCTCATAGATCGGGCCCAGCGCCACATAGTCCGGCCGCGCCGCCAGGGCGATCTCGAGCTCCCGTGGGTCATGGGTGCTGATCCCAAGCTTCAGGCCGCCGCGGCGGATTGCGGCGAGATCGGCGGCGGCGAGATCCTCTTGGCCCAGATGGATCCACTCGGCGCCCAGCTCCAAGGCCAAGCGCCAATGGTCGTTGATCACCAGGATCGCCCCGGCCTCCCGCGCCAGCTGTAGACTGTCTCGGATCTGTGCGCGCAACTCCGCCTGGGGCGCGTCCTTGATACGGAGCTGGGCGAAGCGCAGGCCGAGCGGCAAAAAGCGCTCCAGCCAATGGGCGCCATCGACGATTTGGTAGAAGCGCGGCGGCGCAATCGCCTGGCCCGCTGCGCCAGTGCCCCCTTGCGCGCTCACGGCCGGTCGCTCAGATCCGGCAGACCGTCGAGCGGCGTCGACGGCGCCGCCATGTCCCGCGGCTCCATGGGATCGGCCAGATAAGCGCCGCGCCCGGCCTCGATGGCGCGGGCGAAGGCGGCGGCCATGCGCGCCGGGTCCCCCGCGAGCGCCACCGCGCTGTTCAACAGAACGGCGTCCATTCCGAGCTCCAACGCCGCCGCCCATGGCTCGGCCGCCCGATGCCCGCATCGACGATCAGCGGCGTCTCGGGAAACGCCGCGCGCATCATCCGCAACGCGTAAGGATCGGCGAGCCCCCGGGCGGTGCCGATGGGCGCGCCCCAGGGCATCAGCACCTCGCAGCCGGCCTCCAGCAGGCGCTCCGCCACCGAGAGATCGGCGGTGGTGTAGGGAAACACCTTAAAGCCCTCCGCCGTGAGCGCCGTCGCCGCCTCCACGAGGCCGAACACCTCCGGATGCAACGTGTCCTCCCCGCCGATCACCTCCAGCTTGATCCAGTCCACGCCGAACACTTCCCGCGCCATTTGCGCGGTTGTGATCGCCTCTTGCGCGGTGAAGCAGCCGGCGGTGTTCGGCAGCAGCCGCGCGCCGCTGGAACGCAGCAGGCGCCAAAAGCCCGTGGCTTCACCCTCGGATTGTGCGGCTAAGCCGATCGCCTCCCGCCGAAGCGAGACGGTCAGGATCTCCGCGCCTGACGCGGCGACGGCGTCTTCTAGGTGAGCAGGCGACGGATAGCGCGCCGTGCCGAGCAGAAGGCGCGAGCGTAGCTCTACGCCATAGAGCGTGACGGGGTCGTCCTGCGGGCCATTGTCCATGGCTCGGGTGTTGGAGGCGGCGGCTGTGGGCGGGTCTGACGCTTGGCGCGGGTCAAGCGTTCCGCCGTCATCATCTGGGGGAAGAGCGGCGCCTTCCCTGTGATTTTGGGTCATGTGGCGAGCGCCGTTGTTGGGGGCGGATCGGGCTGTCTCATCCTGCGGCGCGCCTTCCGCGCCGCTCCGGCGTTGGTCATTGCGCTAGCCGCCTTGCCGCGGCGAAACGATCTCCACCGCGTCACCTTCCGATAACGTCTGCGTCGGGCGGTCGGCCTGCGGCGTAAAAGCGCCGTTCACCGCCGTGGCCACCGTGTCCGACGCGGCGTCGAGGGCGCCTTGGGCGCGCAACTCTTCCAACAGCGCCGCGACCGTGCGGGCCTCTGTTTCCCAAGTTCGTCCGTTAAGGCGTATTCTCATCGCAAACATCCGCATCGACGCTGTCGTCATAGAGCATATCGGCGGCGCGACGGGCTAGTGCGGGTCCCAACAAAAAACCGTGTCGGTAAGCGCCGTTGATCCAGAGCGTGCGCCCCCGCCGGCGCAGTCTCGGGAGATTGTCGGGGAACGCAGGCCGTACATCGGCGCCGATCTCGACGATCTCGGCCTCGCCAAAGGCGGGATGAAGGGCGTGCGCCGCCGCGGTCAGCTCCAGCACGGACCGCAGGCTCGGCCCGCCCCGCGTCTCGCTCTCGATCATGGTCGCGCCGACCATGAACACGCCATCGCCCCGCGGCACGACATAGAGGGGCGTGCGCGGGTGAAGGAGCCGGATCGGTCGGCGGAAGCGCAGCTCATGGGTGCGGACCAGCACCATTTCGCCCCGGACGCCGCGCAGATCGGGCAACGCGTCCCGCGCGGCGAGGCCGCGGCAGTCAATGCGCCAATCGGCGTCCGGCGGGGCGGCGCGCGCGTCCGCCGTCAACACATGTCCGGTCTTAAAACGCACGCCGCTCTCCTGGAGGCGACGCCGCAAGGACGCGAGCACGCGCCGCGGGTCGAGATGGCCTTCATCGGCGAAGTACAGCGCGGAGCGATAGCGCCCGGCGAGGTCGGGCTCGAGATCGGCGATCTGGTGTTCGCCGAGGCGCGCCCAGCCGTTTGTCCGCCGCGCGAAACGCTCGAATTCCGGACGGTCCCGCGCGGGCGCGACGACCAGGCTCCCGGCGAATGTCGGCGCGGGCTGCGCGGCGCGCGCCCAATGGGCGACGCTCTCCGCCCCGAGCGCGCCGATCAGCGGCTCCGCGGTCTCCATCTCACAGCCGGGGGCCAACATGCCGCCGGCCCACCAGGAGCAGCAGCTGGCGTCGCAGCCATCGCTGGCGCTGATCACCGTCACGCGGGCGCCGCGGCTCAAGAAGGCCTCCGCGGCGCAGAGGCCCAATACGCCTGAGCCGACCACCTCCACGGAGATCTTATCGCCTGACATCTTTCCAACCGATCGCGACCGAGATGTGCGCCGGCGCGGGAACGCTCCCCGTCGGCGCCGCGCTGTTGTGCGCGCTCGATGTCATTAACCTGGGCTTCATGGCGGGTTTACCAAAAATCGAGCTTGATCCGCCGCTGCGCCACCGTGACACCGGGCGGCGGATGGCTGTGGCGGCCGAATGGGGGAGGCCGCGCCGCGTCGCGAGCAGGGGCGAAGGAGACGACATGGACGGCGGATCGACGGGCGAACCCAATCGGCTGGCGGCGGGCGGCCGGCTGCTCGATCGCGCCACGCCGCTGGCGTTTTTCTACAATGGCGAGAGTTTGCTCGGCCGCCGCGGGGACACCGTCGCCAGCGCGCTCTTGGCGCTGGGTCGCCGTGAGCTGGGGCGCGCGCCGTTGTCCGCGCGGCCGCGGGGCGTCACGACCTCGGACGCCGGCGAGCCCTCGGCGCGGATCGATGTGGACGCCGGGGCCGGAATGGAGCGGGATCGCCCAGCCTCGCAGACCCCGCTGCGCTCCGGTTTGAAAGCGTTCGCGCCCCGGCCGATTGTGAAGGGATGGCGCGGGCGCTTGGGGCTCGGAGCCGCCGGAGCCGCGACCGAGCGACCATTGAGCCTGGCCGCCCCGTTCAGTTTTCAGGTCGACGTCTTGGTGGTCGGCGGCGGGGGGCG
>JBCCTM010000306.1:0-3974 GCA_039198535.1 Pseudomonadota bacterium | reverse complement strand
CGCCCATCGCCGCGGCGAGGCGGTTCCCTATTTTTTGGGGTGCTGCGTCTTCGTGAAGTCGGCTGGGGATCCCCAGGAGCACATCGTCGATGGGCATCAGCGATTGACCACGCTGACCATCCTGCTGGCGCTGCTGCGCGACCTCGATGCGGAGGAGGGAGCCGCGCTTGATCGCCACATTCGGGCCGCGCCGGAACGAGCTGCGCCCCGCCTCGCCCCGCGCGGCGCCCGCGGGGATCCAGCGGCGCGTTTTCGAGGCGTCCTCCGCGTCCGCCCCTTGGACACCGTGTTTTTCGAGCGCGCCGTTCAAACCCGGGGCGCGACGCTGGATCTCTCGCCCGACACGCCTGTGGAGAACGATGCGCAAGCGCGGATATTGGCGGTGACGCTGGCCTTTCGCGAGGCCATGACGGCGATGGAGCCGGTCGCGCGCCGTCGTCTGGCGGAGTACATCCTGCGCTCTTGCTATCTTGTCGAGGTGACCGCCCCGTATCAGGACCAAGCCTTTCAAATTTTCTCGGTGATGAACGGCCGGGGGAAGGATCTCACCGACGCGGATCTTCTTAAGGCGGATTTGATGGCGGTGCTGCCGCCCGATCAGCGCCATTTCTACGCGCAGATTTGGGAGGGGTTGGAGGCGAGTCTCGGCCAGGCCGCTTTTCTTCAGCTGTTTGGCCATATCCGCATGATCCACACGCCGAAAAAAGCGAAGAGCACCGTGGCCTTCGAACTGCGCGAGACGCTCAACCCCGCGGCGTCCCCCAAGGCTTTCATCGAGCGCGAGTTAGAGCCGAAAGGGCGGGCTTTCGCGGCGCTCAGCGGGGCGACGTTGAACGCGGGGGCCAAGAGCGCGGCGTGCAATCGATTGCTGCGCGCGCTGCACCGGATCCGGAACAAAGATTGGCTGCCCCCCGCCATCGCCTACTTCGCCGACCGTCGCCCGGCCGGGGATGACGCGCTTGCGTTCCTGACCGCGCTCGACCGGGCGGCCTACGCGCTTTTCATCACGGGCGCGGACGAGAACACCCGGATCGCCCGGTTCCGCCCCGTGATCGAGGCGCTCCGCGATGATCGGTCAGCCGCTGAACTGACGCCACTTCTGCTGGAGCGTTTAGCCTTGACGCCCAATGAGAAGAAGCAGGCGCGTCAGGTGCTCGGTGGACCGATTTTTCAGAAGGAGCGGATCCGCACCGCAGTGCTGCTGAGGATCGATGAGCACCTCGCCGATGAAGGCGCGAGCTATGACATCAATAGCCTAAGCGTGGAGCACATCCTGCCGCAGAACCCGCCTCCCCAAAGCCCTTGGCTCGAGAGTTGGCCAAACGCCGCCGACCGCACAAAATGGACGCACCGTTTGGGCAATCTGGCGTTGCTGAGCAGGGAGCGCAATCAGGAGGCGCGCAATCTCGATTTTCAGCGCAAGCTGCAGGAATACTTCACCAAAGATCGGATCACGCCGTGTGTGATCACGGCGCAGCTGCTGATTGAGCCCGAATGGACGCCCGCCGCCGCGGCCAAACGGCAGGAAAAGCTGTTCTCCGCCGCGTGCGAGATTTGGGATCTTTGAGGCTGCTATGCGCCGCGTGGGTTAGTCGAGGCCCCAAACCCAGCCGTCATCTTCGTCCGAGGCGTCCAGCGCCGGGCGGCTCGGAATGAGGCTGTTCGTGGCGTAATCGCCCAGAAAGATCGCATCATCGCTGCGCCCAATCGGGTTGGGAGAGCCGCGGAGGCGGCTAGCCGCGGCCCGATCAGGCGCGCGGTTGAGATCGAAACGTTGGATCGTGGCGGTGTTTATGCCGCTCAGCTCGTCATCGCCGACGGCCGCGGCCGAAGCTTGCGTCTCGTCTCTGGCCTCAAACTGGGTCTCTGCGGCGAGATCCGCGTCTCTCGCGGTGCGAAGGTCGATCGGGGGCGAGAGCAAAGCCGCCGCGGCGGCGCTGAAGCTTGGATCGTCGGGTTCCGTGAGAATGGCGCCGTCGCTGTCCAGACCGCTCTGGGCCGCGGGAGCCGGCGCTGGCGGCGCCGCCGGGGGCGCTGCAAAGGCTTCGGCCGGCGCGATCGGGGCCGCCGCTTCTTCCGCGCTGTCCGCCGCGAGCGGGGAGGGTGAGAAAGAGGACCCTAACTGCAACGCCTCGACCGCTTCAGCCTGCGCGGGCTCAGCGATTGGCGCGCTGGCCAGGGGCGCGGCGTCGCTCATCGCGGTTTGGCCGCTCGGATCGAGAGAGAAGCTGATCGCGCCGCCGATGACGAGACCAGTGGCGAAGCAGGCGATGGCGGATGCGTTCATGGCGACCTCGACGATGGGGGCTTGCGGTGATCTGGAGGTGAGCCTCGCCGATTACGGTGAGCGCTTGGTTAAGGCGGACGCGGGTCTCTGGCCGCCGCCATCCACACAAAAAAAAACCCTGCGCCACGGCGACCAGGGCCGGTCGCGCAGCGCAGGGCGTTTGACGGGCGATGGGCCCCGTCGGGTTAGAACCGGACGCCGAGGCCGACGCCGAAGATCCAAGGATCAATGCCCGCCTCGCCGGTTACGGCGCCGCCGGCGACATTGACCTCGGGAGAGAGGAACAGGCGTTTCACGTCCGCGTTCAGGTAGAGGCCTTCTTCGATCTCAAAATCGAGGCCGGCTTGGAGCGCCCAGCCGAAGGAATTGTCGATGTCAAAGGGCAGGGTCTCATTTTTCCCGTAGAAGATCGTGTAATTCACCCCGGCGCCGACATAGGGCTTCACGGCCCCGAAATCGGTGAAATGATATTGCAGCGTCAGGGTCGGGGGGAGGAGCCAGACTTCGCCCACCCGGGCCCCAAGCGTTGTGGCGGTGATTTCATGGGGCGTTGTCGCCAGGATCAGCTCAGCGGCGAGGTTCTCCGTGAAGAAGTAGGTGATGTCGAGTTCGGGCACCACGGAGGTGTCCACCGAATGGTCGACAAAGACGCCGCCGGCGCTCAACTCGCTATCGTCGTTCGGCGTGACGGAAATGGCCCGAAGCCTGACCAGCCAGTCGCCGTCGCTCTTGCGGGTGAAAAATCCGTCATCGGCGGCGGCCACGCCGCTGCTTATGGCGATAGAACTGGCTGTGATCGCCAGCGCGGCTAGCACCTTTTGCATCTCGCTTGCTCCTCTGCTGCAGAGCCGCCAACGGAGACATAGCAATCGCCGCGCGGCGGGTGCGGAGCGGCTCGCAGGAGCCGCTCCCGCCAGCGGTACAGCGGAGAAGGTTTCGGAGACGTTAACTGTAATCCAAGTGGTTCATTTAGATTTCATACCGCGAAAAGCCCAATTCCCGCCGCGGCTTGGGCGCGATGGCTCCACAGGGCGCGGCGAAAGCGATGGTTAACGGGGTTGGAAAGCCTTTAGCCGCCCAGCGGAGGGCGTATGCTCAACCGCGAAGGCTCGTCGCAAGCGCGTTTGGGGCTGATCAGAGATATGCCGCAGCCGATTACGCGGGCGCGGCGAGCAGTGAGGAGCTAGAGCCGATGGGTGCAGGGAACTCGGAGGGGTCAGTGGCGATGTCGACCCAATCTGCAAGAGGGACGGGCGCGGCGTCGCGGCCCCGTTTCGCCATATGGGCCGCCGCGGCGGCGCTTCTCCTGGGAAGCGGGGCCGCGCCATCTCCGGCTCAGGCGGCGGGACCTTATCAATGCGCCGCGGCGGCCACGGCGCCGGATGATTTCCTCCAGGGCTTCGCGTTGACGCGCATGGCCCCCGGCGGCGGCGTCGAGATCGCGGTCAATGAGCTCCGCGGGGGCGTGGGCCTGCGCCAAGAGACGAAGTTCTGGCTGTTTGAGCGGCAATGCCATTTGGCGAGCCTCGCCGGCGCTGATCCGCAAACGGGGCGCGGCGGCGGCGTTCTCTATCCGTTGATCCAACACCGCAACGCCGATTGCGCCGCCTTCGCGGCGCTCCGAAAGCGCTATGCGGGGCGGCCAAACGCGCGCAATGTCCCGGTCGACGGCGGTGAGCGCGTTTGG
>JBCCTM010000305.1:0-3991 GCA_039198535.1 Pseudomonadota bacterium | reverse complement strand
GGCCGAGTTCATGGGCGAGGGTCATCACATCCCGCGATTTGCCGAGGTAATTGAGCATCACGAAAGGATGGGCGGAGGTGACGGTGGGGTGGGCGAAGGCTCCGGGCGACTTGCCGGGGCGCACGGCGGCGTCGATCCAGTTCTCGTCGAAAAAGCGCCCGGCGATGTCCGCCATCTCAGGCGCGAACTCGCCATAGGCGGACAGCACCATGTCTCGCGCGTCAAACCAGGGGATCGGGCGTTCATCGGCCTGGGGAAGCGGCGCGTTCCGGTCCCAGGTCTGCAGCCTGTCGAGCCCCAGCCAGCCGGCTTTCAAAGTGTAGTAGCGGTGGGAGAGCCGCGGATAGGCTTGGGTGACCGCGTCCCGCAGCGCCTCGACCACTTCAGGCTCCACCTGATTGGAAAGGTGCCGCCCATGCTCCGGCGTCGGTAGTTTGCGCCAGCGGTCGGAGATCTCTTTCTCTTTCGCCAGCGTGTTGGTGATGCGCGCGAACAGGCGGATGTTCTTCTCGAAGGTCTCGCCCAGCGCCTTGGCGGCCGCGGCGCGCTTTTCTCGATCCGCGTCGGTCAGCCGGGTGAGCGCCGGCTCCAGCGCCAACACCTCATCGCCGATGGGGATCTCCAGCGAAGACATGGTCTCGTCGAACAATCGGTTCCACGCCGACGCGCCGACCACGGACTGGTCATGGAGAAACTTTTCCAACTCGTCCGAGAGCTGATGCGGGCGTCCCGCGCGGATTTGATCGAAGAACGGGCGATAGCGGGCGAGCGCCGGGTCCGCGCTGAACTTGGCCTCCAGCACCGCGTCGTCGATCCGGTTGATCTCGAGATCGAAGAACACCAGCGGCGCAGTGATGTCCGTGATCCGCGCTTGGGCGTCGCCGAGCGCCTTGCCGCGCTCCGGATCCGCGGAGTTTTGCTGATAGCGGAGGCCCACATAGGAGATGGCTCGACCGATCTTGTCATAGATCGCTTCATAGCTCTTGAGCGCGGCCAGCATCTCCGCGGCGGAGTGCTCAGCGAGCTTGCCCTCATGGGCCGCGGCGAACGCCTTCACCTCAGCTTCAGCGGCTTGGAGATCGGCGTCAATTTTCGGCTCAGCCGGATCGGCGTACAATCCACTGAAATCCCAGAGCGGCAGATCGCCCAGCGGCCCGGCGTCTTCGCCGCCCCCGGCCGCGCCTCCAGCCTGCTGCCAGAGCAGTGGGCGCGCCGCCGCGCGCGGGTCGGGAATGGGAATGGGGCCGTGGGGCATCGGGCGCTCCTGCTGTCGCTGTGAACGGGCTTCGCGCCAACTATATGCGGCGCGGGCGCTGGCGAAACACCCTGGGAAGCGAAGTCTGCTTGGTCGGCGGCTTTGACGTTGCTTGGAGCGTCGGCCCGCGCTCGGATTGATCGGCGGGCGCGGCGGAGCGTTTTGGGCGCCGCGTCAGATGTCGATCTCGTCCTCCACCTTCTTTTTTCGGCGGATTAGAATGTCGCCATTGGGCAGAATTTCCGGCGTCTCGTATTGGGGGATATCTTCGATGAAGCGGCTGAATTGATTGAAAACCGGGCCGAACGCGGCGACGAGCTCCTCAATGGCGGCGCGCATATCCTCATCAAGCAGTTGCTCTTCAAAGAATTTGCGATCGAGCGGCGTGCCGGTCTCCGCCTCGGCCTCCGCTTGCGGCTCCGCCAGAACAGGGGCCGCAGAGAGGCTCATCGACAGGATCAAGGCGACGCCCGCCAGCGCCGTATGGAACGGACGGCTCCGGCGGCGGGTGGGCGCATGGGCGATGGTCAGGGCGCGCATGATATCCTCTCGGCTGGGACGGCGTTGAACGACGCCACGTGTCAGGTGGCGAGGCCAGGCTAACGCTCCGAAGGCGAACTGTCAGCGGCTGAGGCCCGCGGCCAGGCTCGGGCGCTCCAAGCAGCTGAAGCCGTAATGGCGCAGCCAGCGCAGATCGCTCTCGAAGAACGCGCGGAGATCGGGGATCCCGTATTTCAGCATGGCGATCCGATCGATGCCGATGCCGAACGCGAAGCCCTGCCAGATTTCAGGATCGACGCCGCAGGCCGAGAGCACTTTCGGGTGAACCATGCCGCTGCCGAGGATCTCCAGCCAGTCGTCATAGCCGTCTTCCTCGCGTCCGACTTTCAGCTGCCCGTCGCGCCATTTACAGCGGATGTCGACCTCGGCGCTCGGCTCGGTGAAAGGGAAATGGCTGGCGCGGAAGCGCAGCTCAACGCCGTCCACCTCGAAATAGGCCCGGCAGAATTCCTCCAACACCCATTTGAGATTGGCCATGGAGATGTCGCGGTCGATGGCCATGCCCTCGACCTGGTGGAACATCGGCGTGTGGGTCTGGTCATAATCGGCGCGGTAGACCCGGCCTGGGGCGATGAATCGAGTGGGCGCGCCTTCGGCGGTGAGGGTGCGGATCTGCACCGGCGAGGTATGCGTGCGGAGCACATGGCGCGTCCCGTCGGGGCGCGGGGCCATGTAGAAGGTGTCCATCTCTTGGCGCGCGGGATGCTCCTTGGCGATGTTGAGCGCGTCGAAATTATGGAAATCCGTCTCGATATGGGGTCCTTCTTTCAGGGCGAAGCCGAGATCCGCGAAGATCGTGGTGACCTCTTCCGTCACCTGCGAGATTGGATGCAACGAGCCGGACGCAGCCGGCGCTTGCAACGGCCGGGGCGACAGGGTGACGTCCATCCACTCCTCCGCCAAACGGGCGTCCAGCGCCGCGTCGGCCAGGGCGGTCTTGCGGAGGGAAAGCGCGCCGTTCACCGCCTCTTTGAGCGTGTTGATGGCGGGCCCCGCCGTCTTGCGCTGTTCCGGATCCATCCGACCGAGCTCCCTAAGCAGCAGGGAGATCTCACCTTTTTTGCCCAGCGCGCCAATCCGAACCGCTTCGAGCGCCGCCTCGTCGGCGGCGCCGGCGATCTCATCAAGCCAACGGCGCTCGATGACCCTTAGCGCTTCGCTGGAGATGTCCAAATGCTGTCCGTCGTCGCCCATCCGCGCTTCTCCGCCGCCTACGCTCACCGATGCGCTTGGCGGTACCGTGTTGGGCCGAGCGCCGCAACCGGCCTCAGAGCGGGCAATAGGCGCGGCTGTCGACGGTCGGCTTGTAGGTGCAGTCGCTGGCGCGGAAAGTGCGGTAGCGCGCGGCGCAGGCTTCGAAATTACACCCGTCGAACCGGTCATCGAACCTGTCATCGAACCGGTCGTCGTAACGGCGATCATCGAACCGCCGCGGGCGGACGAGCCCTTCCGGCGGCGGACCATACTCGCTTTCGGCGAGCGGACCGGCGGCGACGATTTCACATTGGGCGAAGGGGCGACGACGCCCCGTCTCAAAGCGCAGCGCCTCGAGCTGCTGCGCGCAGCGCCGGAGGGCCCGGCGGCAGACGACGCGGGGGAAGATGCCTTTGGCGACGGCCCGCGTGCCTTCGATCTGCAAGCCGTTCCGATTAAGGGCCGCGGCGACGCAGGTCGCCTCCGCGAGCGCGGGCGCCGCGACGGCGAGCAGCGCGCCAAAGCCTAAGCCTCGGAGCAGCACGCGCCTTGAGCGCACTCCGCTCGATGTTCGACGCCGTAGAATAGGCGCGTTCCCGCCTCGCGTCTTTAGGGACAGAAACGCCATCGCCATGGGATAATCCCCCTCTCGCGCCACCCGCAAGCCGAGGAGGCGTCCCGCGGTGGAAGGCGCGGCGGCGCTGACCCGTGGCGGTCTACGCCGCCGCTCGGGCTTGCGCCAAGGCCTCCTTCGCCGCGGTCACAACAGCCTCGAACGCTTGCGGCTCATGGATCGCCAGGTCGGACAGCACTTTGCGATCGACCTCGATACCCGCTTTGTTGAGCCCGTCGATCAGGCGGGAATACGTCAATTCCGGGTCGATCGCGCGCACGCCCGCATTGATGCGTTGGATCCACAATCCGCGGAAGTTGCGCTTGCGGGTTTTCCGATCGCGCGTCTGATATTGCATCGCGCGATCG
>JBCCTM010000304.1:0-3993 GCA_039198535.1 Pseudomonadota bacterium | reverse complement strand
GGCGCGGAGGAGCGTGAGATCTACTGGTTTGATCCGCCGCTCCGGGGCGTGCTGCCCTTCGACGCCTTCCATGTTCCAAAGAGCCTCGCCAAGCGGCTGCGTCGCGGCGATCACCGCGTCACCGTGGACCGCGCCTTCGAGGCGGTGCTGGCGGGCTGCGCGGATCGGGAGGAGACCTGGATCAACGCGGAGATCCGCCGCCTCTACACCCAGCTGCACCGCATTGGCTATTGCCACAGCGTGGAGGTGTGGATGGCACCCGGCGGAGCGGCCGCCGAGCCGAGCGACGAGGTCGACGACGAGCCCCCCGCGCCGTCCACGCGAGTGAACGGGCCGCTCGGAGAATTGGTGGGCGGGCTCTATGGCGTGGCGCTTGGCGGCGCGTTTTTCGGCGAGAGCATGTTCAGCACCCGCACCGACGCTTCAAAGATCGCCCTGGTGCATCTGATCGCCCGGTTGCGCTCGGGCGGTTACACGCTGCTCGACACGCAATTCGTCACCGATCATCTCCGCCGCTTCGGCGCGGAGGAGATCCCCCGGGCCCGCTATCAGACGGCGCTCGAAGAGGCGATGGCGGTGGATGCGGATTTCTTCGCGCTGCCCGACGATCTGCCAGCTCAGGAGATTGTGCAGCTGAGCACCCAGACGTCGTAGCGGGGGTGATCCATGGCGGAGAGCGCCGGAGAGGCCGCGAACATCCAGCCCGAGAACACCGTCTGCGCCGGCTCAAACTTCGTGTCCCGGATTTGCAGGAACGCGCTGCCCGCCGCGGATTGGCTCGCTTCAGGGCGCGCGTAGCAGGCCTTCACGTCGATCTCGAGCCGCCAGATGGTCGCGCCGCCCCCCACGCGGGCGACCGCGTCGGTGACGTCGCCGGTCAGCTTGTCCACAGCTTTAAGCGACACCTCCACGCCCGCCACGGGCGGCGCGGGCGGCGCTTCGGGAATCGCGCTGGAGGGTCCGCGCTCTAGGCCTTCCAAGCCGTCGAGGTTGAGACCGCCCAAATCCAACTCGCCGGGCTCGAAATTCTCAGGCGTGAACGCATCGACGTTCACCTCCGGCGCCGCGATGTCCGGCGCGCCAAGGGCTGGGGCGGCGGGCGTCGTCTCGCCCGTGATCACCCGGCGCTCCTCGGCCGGGGCGGGCGGCGCGGCGACCGGCGCCGACGGTCGCGCCGGCGCGGGTTCGGGGATCGGATCCGCGGGATCGGCCAAGATCGGCTCCCCGGTGCGCGGATCAAATGTGAGCTCACCCCCGCCCGCCGCACTCTGGGCGGACGCCATCATGCTCCCCGACGCCGCCCAGAGGAGAGCGACCGTGGCCACCAGGCTCACCGCCACGCGCCGGGTGTGCGAACGGCGCGCTCCGCGGCCGATCACGAGCCGTCGCTCTCGGCGGCGGGCGAGCCGCTGAATTGCTGGATCAGATCAAGCAGATCCGGCGCGCCTTGGGTGAGGGTGAAGCTATCGCCGGGCTGCAAAGTCGCGTCCTCCGCGCCGGGCTCCAATGAGATGAAAGAGCCGCCGAGCAAACTCTCGCTGGTGATCCGGGCGAGCGAGTCCACGGGCAATTCGACGGTCTTCTCCACCGAAAGCGTCGCCTCGGCGCGGTAGGTGATGGCGTCGAGCTCCAGCGCCGACACCCGGCCCACTTTCACGCCGGCGACCCGCACATCCGTGCCCACCGTCACGCCCGTGGCGCTGGAGAACTGCGCTTTGAGCGGATACGCGTCGCCGACGGTGGCCCCGCCCGCGACACTGGCGAAATACGCAAAGTCGCAGGCCGCCGCCAACACCACCGCGCCGACGATCGTCTCGGTCGGGTTTTCAATCCAGGACGCCATGGCTACGCGCCTCCCCTGAGCCTATGCTTAACACCCATCGCATACGCTGGCCCCGCGGCGATTCCCAGGCGCCGCGCGCCGCAATGACGCCGCAGCGTCGCCGCCCGGGCGGGGACGCCACAGGCGGCGTGCAGCCGGCAGCGCGCGGCTCACAGCGGATCGATATCGCCCTCGGCGCGGGTCCTATGAAAATCGGCGGCGAACGCCTCGAGACGCCCCTCCGCGATCGCCGCGCGCATTCCCGCCATGAGTTCCTGATAATAATGGAGATTGTGCCAAGTGAGCAGCATCATGCCCAAGATCTCCTCGGAGCGGATCAAGTGATGGAGATAGGCGCGGCTATACCCCGTGCAGGCTGGGCATGAGCAGTCCTCATCCAGCGGGCGCGGATCATTGCGATGCCGGGCATTGCGCAAATTGACCACGCCGCGCCGCGTAAACGCCTGCGCGGTGCGGCCTGATCGGGTCGGCAACACGCAATCGAACATATCGATCCCGCGCATCACCGCGCCCACCAGATCTTCAGGCTTGCCCACGCCCATCAAATAGCGGGGCTTGTCCTCCGGCAGCATTTCGGGGGCCGTCTCAAGCGCCTCAAACATGGCCGCTTGACCCTCGCCCACGGCCAACCCGCCGACCGCGTAGCCCGGAAAGCCGATCGCCACGAGCCGCTCGGCGCTTTCGCGACGCAGATGCGGATAAAGGCCGCCTTGTTGGATGCCGAACAACAGGCTGTGATCGTCGGCGCCGAACGCCGCCCTGGAGCGCGCGGCCCAGCGCATGGAGAGCCGCATGCTCTCCGCCGCCTGCGCCTCGCTGGCGGGATGGGCGGTGCACTCGTCAAAGGCCATGGCGATGTCCGAGCCCAGTCGCCTCTGGATCGCCATGGAGTTCTCCGGCGTCAGCACATGCTCGGAGCCGTCGATATGGCTGCGGAAGCGGACGCCGCTTTCATCCAATTTCCTCAGTTTCGCCAACGACATCACTTGAAAGCCGCCGCTATCGGTGAGGATCGGCTTCGGCCAATTCATGAAGGGGTGCAGCCCGCCCAGACGCTCGATCAACGCGTCGCCGGGCCGGAGCATGAGGTGGTAGGTGTTGCCGAGCAGGATGTCGGCGCCCGTCTCTGCGACGCTTTCGGGCCGCATCGCCTTCACCGTGGCGGCGGTGCCGACGGGCATAAAGGCGGGCGTGCGCACCTCGCCGCGGGCCAATGTGAGGCGACCAAGCCGCGCCCGCCCGTCACGGGCTGTGACCGCGAAGGCGCCAACCGGCGCGGGAGATGCTTTAATTTCGACCGTCAAACGCTTATTCTCACGGCTGTTCGCCGATTTGATCGACGCGCCCAGAAAGGGACCTCAATGCAGGACCGGGATGACACGACTCCACCGGCCCCCTCTGTAGAAGATGGGATCCAGGAGAGCCACGCGCAGACTGAAGCGGCTCCCCTGAGCGGGTCAGAGGCGGAGCCCGAGGAAGGCGATCTGCTGATCGGGCCTTCTTCGACCAGCCATCCGCTGTTTGACGACGTGGTGCAGGCGATCCGCTCGGTCTATGACCCGGAAATCCCCGTGAATATCTTCGATCTCGGGTTGATCTACCGCATTGCGATCTCCGAGGAGAACGCGGTTGAGGTGGATATGACGCTTACGGCGCCCGGTTGCCCGGTCGCGGGCGAGATCCCAGGCTGGGTCGCCGACGCCATTTCACCGGTGCCTGGCGTGAAGCAAGTGGATGTGGAGATTGTCTGGGACCCGCCTTGGGATATGTCGAGACTAACCGATGAGGCGCGTCTCGAGCTGGGGATGCTCTGAGCGAGACCGCGCCGGCGCGTGGCGAGAGACGGAAAGTCCGGGAGGACCACAGATGTTCGGAATGCCCAACGGGACGGCGGCCATGACCATGACGCCCACGGCTGTGCAAGAGATCAAACGCTTGATGGACAGCTCCGACGGCAAGGTCGTCGGACTGAAGATTGGCGTGAAGAAAGGCGGCTGCGCCGGCATGGAATACACCATGGAGTACGCCGAGGAGATCGGCGCCCATGACGAAGTGGTCGAGCAAGATGGCGCCCGGATCCTGATCGCGCCCATGGCGGCGATGTTCCTCCTCGGCACCCAAGTCGACTATGCGACCGGGCTGCTCGAGAG
>JBCCTM010000303.1:0-4004 GCA_039198535.1 Pseudomonadota bacterium | reverse complement strand
GCCGAAACAATCGCCTCCGGGCCCGCCCAACGCCGCCCCGTCGCGGCCTTCTCCCAAAAGCGCGTCTTCACGAGCCGCAGCGGCGGGCCTTGCAAGGTGAGGTAGCCGCCCTGGTCGTCGCCGCTCCAGGGAACCGGCGGCGTGATCATGGGCTCGCGCGCGCGCCGGCCCAGCGCGGCGCGGGTCTCCGCATCGCGGAGCGCGGCGAGGGCCGCCTGGGTCGGCGACACCACCCTCTGCGTCATGCGCCCGCCGCGTCGCTTGGCGAGGCTCGTCTCGATCAATCCCGTGGCGGACTGGGCGAGATCCAGCAAAGCGACGCCCAGCAACAGTTTTTCGCGGGCTGTCCAAGCCGGCCGCGCATCGCCCTCGCCCGACCTCATGGCGCGCCGGGCCAAGCGCCGCAGACGGGCGCGGCGCTCCGGCGCGCCGTCGACCGCGCTCGCGCCTCCGCGAAAAAGGCGGCGCTCCGCGCGGCGGAGACGACGCAGCCGCCAGTTCTCTTCAAGCCGTTCCGACAGCGCCACCGCGGACGCCGCGAGCGAGCGCTCCGCGGTGGCGGCGGCTAAGGCTGTCTCCAAAGTGACGGCGGCGGCCTCGGCCACGTCTCCAACGCGGGCGAGCAGCTTCGCCGCCACGGGCCGACGGGTCGGATTAGCGGCGTCGGCCTCGGCGAGGTAGGCGACGATCGCGTCCTGCAGCCGCGCGGCATGCGCCCAAGCGACGCGACCGCGCCCCGCCCGAGGATCTTCCTGCGCGGAGGCGGCGACGCCGGCCGCTTCGGCCTCGAGGACGCGCTGCTGGAGCTCAAGGTCGCTCCACGGCTGAAGCGCCACCTCGATGGGCCCATCCCCGGGGGAGCACGCCGCGGGAGTGTTGGCGGTTGAACGAGCGATCAAGGCGGCGGCCATTTTGGCGGCGGCCTTGTTGGCGGCGGGCTCGGTGGCTGACATGGCGGGCGCTCCTCGGCGTTCCCCCCTGTCTTTCCCTGATACACATCCCTTAAGGGATCTTGTTAGCGATGTCTAGACTGTGCCGAGAGCGGCGGATCCGGCCGGTCGAAGCGCGCCCGCAGCGCTTTGAGATTGCTTTAGAATGGAGCGGGTAACGGGAATCGAACCCGTATTTCCAGAATGGGAATCTGGCGTTCTACCATTGAACCATACCCGCCGAGCCGCGGACGCTAACCGCGGCGCCAGCGCTGCGCAAGAGATCGACGCCCGCGCTCCTCAGACCGAGGCCAACCGCCGGGCGCGTACCAGCGCGGAGACGGCCTCTAACCGAAGAGACGCGCCCGCGCCGCGTCGCGCCCACTGGCCGATCGCGGCGAGCGTGGCCGGCTCCGCGCGCGCCAAAGCGACGCAGCCCCGCTCCCGCCGCGCGGTCGCCTCGACCGCGGCCAACGCCCGCGCCATCGCATCCGTGCTTGGATCGGCGTCGAGCAACACCTGCGCGGTGGCGGCCGGCCCGCGATGGGTCGCGCCGATCAATCCGGCGACCCCCGCGTTTAAGCCGCGCCCATCGAGGGCGAGCAAGCCCCTCTCCGCAGCGGCGCGGTACACTTGGCGTAGAAGCGTCAGGTCGCCCGCCAAAGGGCCGTCGCCGAGCACCGCCACGCCCAAATAAGGCCCGCCCGAGGCGAGCCGATCCTCAAGACGGCGCAGATTCTCGCGCGGGCTCAGCCCCGGCTGCAGCCGCCGCTCGGACCGCGCCCAAGCGTCCCGCGTCGGATCGCCCGCGGGGCCTGCGCCATGGAGCCCCAACAGAAGTTCATGATGCGGCGCCGCCGCGAGATCTGGCGGCCCATCCGCCGCCGTCTGGATCAGGGTGAGCGGCGCGCCGCCCGGGAGCTCTGAGACGTCGAGCGCCGCCGCTGCGGTTGAGGGGAGGAGCAGCGCCAAAGCCACTCGGGGCGCGTCCTCAGGGCCAATCGCGCCCGTTGCGGCATGGGCCCGCCAGGGCGCGTCCGGCCCGTCCAAATCCACCCGTGGCCCGATCGGCCCGCGGCTGAAGGGCGGCAAGCCCAGCAAATACAGGGCGCCGATCCCAACCCCGGCCATGCCCAGCGTCAAAAGCGCCTGGCGCCTCGCGCCGCTTGACGGCGCGCCTGTCGCCTGGCCTTTGTCCTCGTCGGCCATGGGACGCCCCCTTGTCCGGCTCCACGATGTCTCCGCGAGCGCCGCCCGAGGGCCTGCGCCGTCGCCAAGTCAGGATCCGCCGCTTTGCTCTTGCTGATCGACAATTACGACAGCTTCACCTGGAACCTTTATCACTATCTCGGCCAAGAGCTGCAACGCGCCGACTTCGAGGCGGATGACGGCTCGAACGGGCCGCCCCAGGAGATCCGGGTGGAGCGCAACGACGCGCTGACCGCAAAGGAGGCCATGGCGCTGCGACCGGACGCCGTCGTGCTCTCGCCTGGGCCATGCGACCCGGACAAAGCGGGCGTCTGCCTCGATCTGATCGACGCGCTTGACGATGAGACCCCTCTGCTCGGCGTGTGCCTCGGCCATCAAGCGATCGGCCAGGCCTTCGGCGGTAAAGTGGTGCGCGCGGCGGAAGTGATGCACGGCAAGACCTCGCCGATCCACCATGGCGGCGACAGCGTCTTTCGCGGCTTGCCCGACCCCTTCACCGCGACGCGCTACCACAGCCTCATTGTGGAGCGCGACAGCCTGCCCGAGAGCTTAGAAGTGACAGCGGAGACCGAAGATGGCGTGATCATGGGGCTGAGGCACGCCACGCGGCCCATCCATGGCGTCCAATTCCACCCGGAAAGCATCGCCACTGACCACGGCCACCGGTTGCTTCGCAATTTTCTGGAATTGGCGAAGCTGATCTGAAGCGCCTGATCTTTAAAGGCCCCCGCGCCCGCGCCTGGGCGACCGAACCGGAGTGAACCCATGTCCGACGCGTTCAAAACCGTGCTGGCCCAAGCGGTGGAGGGCCGCGCCTTCGCGCCCGATGAGGCGGAGGCGGCGTTTGACATGATCATGTCCGGCGCGGCCGAGGACGCGCAGATCGCCGGGTTTCTCGTGGCGCTGCGCATGCGCGAGGAGACAGTGGAGGAGATCACCGCGGCCGTCAGGGTCATGCGCGCCAAGATGACGCCGCTCTCGGCGCCCGCCGGCGCAATCGACATCGTCGGCACGGGAGGGGACGGCAAGGGCACGCTCAACATCTCCACCGCGGCGGCATTCGTGGTGGCGGGCTGCGGGCAGCCGGTGGCCAAGCACGGCAATCGAAAGATCTCCTCCGCCTCTGGCGCGGGCGATGTGCTGGGCGCCTATGGCGTGGATCTCGACGCGGAGATCCCGGTTGTGGAGCGGGCGATCCGGGAGGCGGGCGTGGGCTTCATGATCGCGCCCAAGCACCACGCGGCCATGCGTTTTGTGGGCCCGGCCCGGGCCGCCATGGGCGTGCGCACGGTGTTCAATATCCTCGGCCCCCTCACCAACCCCGCCGGCGTCAAGCGCCAGCTGACAGGAGCCTTCGACGCGCGCTGGCTGCGCCCCATGGCGGAGACGCTGGGCGCGCTCGGCTCTGAGCGCGCCTGGCTCGTGCATGGCGAGGATGGAACCGACGAGCTCTCCATCGCCGGCCCAAGCCACGTGGTGTCGCTGGCCGAGGATGGCCGGATCGACGCCTTCACCCTCACGCCAGAGGAGGCGGGGCTCGACCGCAGGCCGTTCTCCGAATTGCTTGGGGGAACGCCTGAGGAGAATGCGGACGCCTTCCGCGCGCTGCTCGACGGCGCGCCCTCCGCCTATCGCGACGCGGCGGTGCTGAATGCGGCGGCCGCGCTGTTGGTGGCGGGGCGGGTGGATGATTTGCGCGCCGGCGCCGCGCTCGCCATGGAGAGCATCGACACAGGACGCGCCAAGGCGGCGGCGGAAGCGTTGGCGCGGATCACCGGCGGCGGATAGAGGCGCTCGCGCCGAAGCGCCCCTTGCTCAGGTGTTGGCCGCGAATGTCGGCGAGGACCGTCCCCGCTAAGACCCCAG
>JBCCTM010000302.1:0-4020 GCA_039198535.1 Pseudomonadota bacterium | reverse complement strand
CGGCCCCCCCTGTTTCCCAATCTCGTAGATTTGTGAAGTTGAGTGCGGGATAGGCGGCGTCCCGCAATCTTTTTTGCGGGGAGAATGAACTTGTGTGAGCGCAGGTCCAAATTCTCTCCGGCCCGCCGTCCGGCGCGCCGCGGTTTTTGGGCCGCCACGAACGGCTGAGGGGGCCTCGATGGCCCCTGAGGTCGTACTTTCTCGCGCTCTCCTCGGGTCGTCCCGCCCGCGCTTGACGAAAATCAAGGCGGCGCGGCGCACATCGCCTCACGGTGATCCCCGCGTCAGATGCAAGGAGGCGGGCCATCATGTCGGCCGCGGACATCTCCGGCGGAGCCGAGCCAAGGCTCTATGAAAGCCGGAAGAAGATCTTTCCGAAGGATGTCAAAGGGCCGTTCCGACGCTTCAAATGGACCATGCTGATCGTTACGCTCAGCATCTATTACCTCACCCCCTGGATCCGATGGTCGCGGGGCGCGGGCGCGCCGGATCAGGCGGTGCTGATCGATCTGTCCAACGCCAAATTCTACTTTTTCTTCATCGAGATCTGGCCGCAGGAGTTTTACTACGTCGCCGGCCTGCTGATCATGGCGGGGCTCGGCCTGTTCTTGGTCACCTCGATCGTGGGCCGCGCTTGGTGCGGCTACGCCTGCCCGCAAACGGTGTGGACGGATCTGTTTCTTTGGATCGAACGTCGACTTGAAGGCGACCGCAACGCCCAGAAGCGGCTCGACAAAGCGCCCTGGACCGCGCGGAAACTCCGGCTGCGCCTGACCAAGCACGCGGCGTTTGTGGTCGTGGCGGTGCTCACCGGCGGCGCTTGGGTGTTCTACTTCGCCGATGCGCCCACCCTCGCCGCCGAACTGATGACTGGGGCCGCCGCCACGGAGGCCTACGCCGCCATCGCCGTACTCACCTTCACGACTTACAGCCTCGGCGGCCTGATGCGCGAGCAAGTCTGCATCTACATGTGCCCCTGGCCTCGCATCCAAGCCGCCATGACCGATGAGCGTAGTTTGATCGTGACGTATCAGGATTGGCGGGGCGAGCCTCGGGGCGCCAAGCGGAAGAAAGGAGCGGAGGGCTGCGGTCCCTTGGGCGACTGCCTCGATTGCGGGGCCTGCGCCGCGGTTTGCCCCATGGGCATCGATATCCGGGATGGGCAGCAACTCGCCTGCATCACCTGCGGTCTCTGTATCGACGCCTGCGACGCGGTGATGGACAAGGTGGCGCGGGATAAGGGGCTGATCGCCTATTGCACGCTTGAGGAGTACGACGCGGCCAAGGCGACCGGTGAGCCGCCCTCCCTTGGCTGGCGCTCGATCCTAAAGCTGCGCAGCGTGCTCTATCTTGGGCTTTGGTCGGCGATCGGCGTTGCGCTCGTGGTGGCCCTCACTCTCCGGGATGGGCTGGACGCGACCATCCGCCCAGACCGCAACCCGCAATTCGTCATGCTGTCGGACGGTTCAGTCCGCAACGGCTTCCAGGTGAAGATCCTCAACATGCGCTTGGAGGATCGGCGCTTCGAAATCGCTATCGAACAGTTGCCTGACGCGACCTTGCGCCGCGTGGGCGGCGGCGCGGAGGAGGGGCGAGGCTCGCGCTCGAGCCTGGTGGTGCATACGCCGCCCGACGAGGTCCTAGAGATGCGGGTGTTCATCGAGCGGCCGCGTGAAGCGATCCAAAGCGCCCATACGCCCTTCGAATTCACCGTCACTGAGATCGGGGGGCGGGGCGAGCACGGCTCCTTCGCCGCCGCCTTCAAAGCGCCTGCGCGCTACGAACAACGCTAGGGAGAGCCCCATGCGACGCCAATCCCCCACCGCGGCCGACGCCGCTCCTCTGGGCCCCGCCATGCTGGAGGATCCGCACGATTACACGCCCCGCGGGCGTCCGATCACGGGCCCAAAAGTGCTGCTGATCATCCTGCTGTTCTTCGGCGTCATCATCGCCGCCAACGGCACCATGATGTACTATGCTCTCAGTAATTTCAGCGGGTTGGTCGTGAAAAACTCGTATGTCGCGAGCCAGACCTTCGAGGAGGATCAGGCGCGGTTCCGAGCGAGCCCGATTAAGAGTTGGGCGATCGATCCGCGCACGGATGGCGAAAGCGTGGAGCTGCATGTCCGCGATGCGGACGGCGCGCCGGTGGAAGGGTTGCAGCTCTCAGGCGTGTTCGGCCGACGCAGCCATGATCGGGAGGATCGCCCGATCCATTTCGACGAGATCGCGCCGGGGCTCTACCTGGCGTTGGTCGGGCCCAACCCCTCCCTCGATCCCGAGGCTGAACCGCAGGGCCCGGCCCGCGGCGCCTTTCGGCTGCGGCTTCGGGACGCCGCCACGCCAGATGTGGCCCGACGCATCGACATGGGCGCCTGGGGCCGTCGCATGGGGACCGCGACCCCGGCCGCCCCTTCCTAAAGCGTCATCTCCGCAGCGCACGCGACGCGGTTCAAGCAAAGGCCCGATATGAGCATCTCCGCCATGAGCCCAGCCAGCGCTCTGCGCCCAGACGCCGCTCTGAGAGAAAACGGGGCGCGCGCCTCCCGGAGCGTGGATGAGCGTCGTCTGGAAGAGTTCAGCCTCACGGCGACCCGACCCAGCGACGGCGTCAGACAGCTGCGCGTGGCCGCGCCGGGCCTCCGTTGCGGAGGCTGCGTCGCATCGCTTGAGAACGCTGTGGCGGCGTTGCCGGGCGTCGCCTGGGCCCGCGCCAATCTCACCGCCAAAACGTTCGCCATGGAGTGGCGGGAAGACGCGCTGGCGCTGCCGGAGTTGGTCCGCGCCATCGAGGCGGCCGGCTTTGAGATCTTTCCGCTCGACGCCGAGGATGGCGACGCCGCGGAGCGCGCGGCCAACCGCGCCTTGCTCACCCGCGTCGCCGTCTCGGGCTTCGCCGCGGCGAATATCATGCTGCTTTCGGTGTCGGTCTGGGCCGGCGCCGACGGGACCGCGCGAGACTTGATGCATTGGGTCTCCGCACTGATCGCTCTGCCGACCGTGGCCTATGCGGGGCAGCCGTTTTTCAAGGCGGCGTGGGCTGGGCTGCGCGCGGGCCGGCTGAACATGGACGCGCCCATCTCCTTGGCCATTCTCTTGGCGAGCGGCGTGTCCCTCTCGCAGGTCCTGCACAGCGCGGAGCACGCCTATTTCGACGCCGCGGTGACGCTGATCTTCCTGCTGCTGACCGCGCGTTATCTCGACGGCTCCATGCGGGCGGGCGCGCGCTCCGCCGCGCGGAGGCTGGCGCGGATGGCCCCCCGCGGGGCGTGGGTGCTCGGCGAGGATGGCGCGCGGACCTACCGGCCGCTGGAGGCGTTGGCGGTGGGCGATCGTCTGGCGCTTGCGCCGGGTGAACGCGCGCCCGTGGATGCCGTGGTGGAGCACGGTTCGGCCCAGCTCGACCGCTCGCTGCTCACCGGCGAGAGCGCGCCCGTCGCCATCGGCCCAGGCGGGCGCATCGAGGCGGGCGCCCTGTCCCTGGACGGGGCCCTGACGCTCCGCGCCACCGCGACCGCGGAGCAATCCACATTGGCCGCCGTGGCGGAGCTCGTCTCCGCGGCCGAGGACCGCAAATCCAACCTGGCCCGGCTGGCTGACCAAGCCGCCGCCATTTATGCGCCGGTTGTCCACCTTACAGCGCTGTTCGCCTTCATCGGCTGGATGATGGTGGGGGCCTCCGCCCATGACGCGCTGCTGATCGCTGTGGCGGTGTTGATCGTCACCTGTCCGTGCGCGCTCGGCCTCGCCGCGCCCATGGCCCAGGCGGTCGCCTGTGGCGCGCTGTTCCGCCGAGGCGTGATGCTGAAGGATGGTGCGGCGCTGGAGCGTCTGGGCCAGGCCAAGGCGGGCTTCTTCGACAAAACCGGCGTTTTGACCTTGGGCGCGCCGGAGGTGATCTCAGCGCCCGACCTCTCGCCCGAAGAGAGCCGCGCGGCGCTGGCGCTGGCGGAGGCCAGCCGGCATCCCTTCGCCCAGGCCGTGGCGGAGACGCTGCGCGCGCGGGGCGTGGCGGCGGCG
>JBCCTM010000301.1:0-4032 GCA_039198535.1 Pseudomonadota bacterium | reverse complement strand
GCGCGATCGCCGCGAGCTGCCGATCCGCGTCGCCCGCGCCCGCCCCTTGCGAGAGATATGTTCTGGCCTCGGCCACCGCTCGCGCCCCCTGTTCGCCTCATGTCGCCCGGCGCCGGGCGCGGGTTCGCGGGGCCCGCGCGGCATATGCGAGGCGCCGGCGATGCGGACCAAAGCCGACGCTCCGCGCCCCGCTGCGCCGCGCACCTGCGACCTGACGCGCCTACTGCGTCACGTCCGCGGGCGCAATGTCGGCGCGCGTCAGGAAGGCCGCGTGCTGAGCCCTACAGCGCGCCCGCGGCGTCGCCGCGGATAAGCGCGAAGAGCCGCTTTATCGGCTCGAACACGCGCACCTGCGTCGCCAGCGTGCGTCTTTAGCGTGCTGAATTCGGCGGCGATCAGCCTATCCGGATTTGCAGCGGGAACCTTAGAAATCGGATGCGCGGTCGGCCCACATGCTTTCCTTCGAAGTCTCCAATGGTTGTGTTGGCGCCCAGCGGCGTAGCTGGCGACACGCCAATGCGGTGAAGACTTCTCGGACGCTCGAAGGAGAATGCCCCGTCGACCAGCTTCACCTGCGAGCCGTTTTGCTTCGATAGGCGGAGAGCTCACTCACGGATGCGTTGCGCCCCGTCGCTCAGTCCGCCATTCAGCCCAAGGCCGCGCTTCATCGCGGGCGTGGAGACCTGTTCGGCTCCGGCTAAGGGGAGCCCCGCTTCGGCGTCGAGCCTGTCGGCCGCAGGCGCGCCCAGGCCGCGCGGAGCCAGGGGACGCGCCAGAAATGGCCGCCATCATGGTGGCAAAACAGAAGCGTCGGCGTGTCCGCCCAAGTGCGGCACTGCGGCCCTCCCACCGTCCCCGCTCGGGTCTCCGGGCGCATTGTCGAAGCGGCCCCGGTTTCCCGCAACACCGCGAAACTCTCGAAGACATCCCCCTGCGCGAAGCGCAAGCCGATCGGTCGTCCGCCGATGGGCACCGTCTGGTCGGAGGTTCCGTGGATATGGATGAGGGCCGCGGGTCGGTCGGCGCAGCGGGGGGGCAAGGGCTCCCAAAACGCACCGGCGAAGGCGATGAAACCGGCGTATTCTCCGCCCCGGCGGCAGGCGAGGCTCCACGCCATGGACGCGCCCATGGAAAAGCCGGACACCACCATCTGAGCGGGCGCCACGCCATGGCGGGCCTGAAGGTCGCGGTTCAGCGCGTCGAAAAAGGCGAATTCGTCCCGCGCTTGGGACGGGGAGCCCGGGTAGCTCCAGGTCGTCTCAAGGCCTTCGGGCGCGATGAGGGCGGCGCCGATCTCATCGGCGAATGCGGTCAAGGCGGCGTTGCGCATCACGCCGGAGGCGCTGCCACGCCAGCCATGGATAAACAGGAGCGCCGCCGGCGGCCCCGCCTCGCCCGCCGACCCGGCCCCCGCCCCTGGCCCCGTCTCGGCCTCGGCTCGGTTCTCGAGGGGTCGCCGCAAGCGGTACGCTCCGAGCGGCGCGCCCGTCCTAGAATGGACCAAGCACCGCACTTCCCGTGCGGTGAGATCCTCGCACAAAGGCGAGGGGTCGTTCTGCGCGAGGTCCCCTCCGTCCTGAGAAAGGGCGGCCCCGCCAAACAGGGTTGCAATAAGTGAGGCGAAACAGGCGGCGAGCACGCGCCGAGACGCGTTGCGGCCGGCCGCTCGACATGTCGCCGGACGGCGATCGCCCGACGCCCTCGTGCGGTCCTCCATGGCGATCTCTCCGCATGAAGGCGCCCATCGCACGCCTTCCTCTAAGGTCGTGGCGCCTCGCCGATGGGAGGGCGCGTTCGGCGAGCCCTAGGGCCCGCCTCGAGCCGCTGGTATAGTCGCCTCGATCCGGCGGAGCCAGGCGTGGCGCGGCGTGTCGGGTTCGTTGTGAGAACAGCCGGAGAAATCCGATGGTGCAGGATGACGCCGAAAAGGACCACCCGAGAGACGCGACCGCGCCCGGTCGACTCGCTTCGGATCTCGGTGAGGGGAAAGACAAAGCCGCGTCGGCTCCAAACGCCGCGCTCACCTATGTCGGGCCGGGCCAAATCGCGATCGAGCCCAGCCCGCCGCCCGACGCGCCCGGCCCCCACGAGGCGCGCGTGCGCACGCTTTACTCGGCGTTCAGCCGCGGCACCGAACGCCTGGTGCTCGGCGGACGCGTCCCCCGAAGCGAGCACCAGCGCATGCGGGCCCCTCGGCAGCGCGGCGCTTTTCCATTTCCAGTGGTCTATGGCTACGCCGCTGTCGGTGAAGTGGAGGAGGGGCCGCCGGATTGGATCGGACGCCGCGTGTTCGCCTTGCATCCCCATGAGCGCGCATTCACGGCGCCGCTGTCCGCGCTGACGCCGCTTCCAGAGCGGGCCGATCCGCGCCGAGCCACCTTGGCCGCGAACATGGAGACGGCGCTGAACGGCCTCTGGGACGGCGGGGTTGGCCCGGGCGACAGGGTCGCGGTTGTCGGCGGCGGCGTGCTCGGCATGTTGGTGGCGGGCGTCGCGTCGGGCGTGCCCGGCGTTGAATGCGTGATCGTCGACCCTCAACCCGGGCGCGCTTCCGCGGCGGCGGCGCTTGGCGTCGCGCATCGCGCCGATTGGGCGGACCCGGCCGAGGCCGCCTCCGCGGCGTTCGAGGCGGATTTAGTGGCGCACACCAGCGCCACCGAAGCGGGGCTGCGTGCCGCGCTGGCTTTGGCCGGCGCGGAGGCGACGGTGTTGGAGCTGAGCTGGTATGGCGATCAGGCTCCAGCCGCCCCGCTCGGCGCCGCGTTTCATAGCCGCCGGCTGCGCTTAATCTCCAGCCAAGTCGGCGCGGTGGCGTCTTCCCGACGCGCGCGGTGGAGCCATGGGCGGCGTCTGGCCAAAGCCGTTGAGCTGCTTAGCGATTCTCGTTACGACGCCCTGGTGACCGACGAGATCGCCTTTGAAGACGCGCCGGTGAAAGCGCCGACGCTTCTCCGGGAGCGGGGCCCCGGATTGGCCGCCGTTCTGCGGTATTGACGGTGATCCATAGGCGAGTGTCCGGTCGCGCCTTTGGGTGTCACGATCGGATGTTGGAGGAGACGACCATGTTCACCTTAGCTGGAACCTTCATCGGCTTTGTCGCCATGTTGGTCGCGCGAGGCCGCGCCGGCATCGCCGCGGGGCTCGCCTTCCTGGGGTTTGTGCTCGGCGTCGTGAGCAGCGTGGTGTTCATCTTCGAACAGGGCAGCAGCGCGGTGGAGCAAGCCGGCGATCCGCAAGGCGTCGTGGATGCGATGTTGAACGTGGATTGGTCGATCTCCAGCTACATCGCGCTCGCCGCGGCGGCGGCGCCCGGCGTCTTAGGCGCGCTGTTCGCCCGGCGTGATTGAGGCGCGCCCTTCGCGGCGCGGGCCGAGAGAAGGGTTGCGGGAAGGCTCAGAAGTCGGGAGAGGCTGATATGTACGCCGTCGAAGTTCGCGAACACATCATGATCGCGCATAGCCTGCCCGGTGACGTGTTTGGTCCAGCGCAGAAGCTCCATGGGGCGACCTATGTGGTCGACGTCGCCTTCTTTCGAAGCGTGCTCGACCCAGACGCGATCGTTGTCGATATCGGCCGGCTGCATGCCGTGCTGAAAGAGACGCTGGCACCGATCAATTACGCCAATCTCGATGAGTTGGACGCGTTCAAGGGTGTTGTGACGACGACCGAATACTTGGCGCGGTGGATTTTCGATCGTCTGGCTGAAGCGGCGGCGCGTGGCGCGCTTGGCCCCAACGCCGGCGGCTTGGAGAAGCTGCGCGTCACGCTCAATGAGAGCCATGTCGCCAAAGCGTGGTACGAAGGCGCGCTATAGCGTCCATCGAGCGCATGAGCGGGATACGCCGCTTGGGGCCATTGAGGCCCCGGCGCGCCGTTCGCGACGGATGGACAACGCGGCGTGCAATCCCGGATGCGGAGCGTGTGGCGGGGCGACGTGCGAGGTCTTCTTCAGGAGGGGACGGCAACCGGCCTCGCCTCGCTCATAAGAGGGATATCCCTCCGCCAATAAAGGCGCGGTCGGGCGTGTGTTTT
>JBCCTM010000300.1:0-4034 GCA_039198535.1 Pseudomonadota bacterium | reverse complement strand
GGACGACGTGCCGGCCGCGCAACGCCCGACCTGCATGGTGTTTCAGTCGCTCGCGCTGTTCCCGCACATGTCGGTCGGCGACAACATCGGCTTTCCGCTCAAGCTGAAAGGGGCTCCGAAGGCGGAGCGGAAACGCCGGGCGTTGGAGCTGATGGAACTGCTGCATCTGCCCGCGGATTACATCGACAAGCGCATTCAGCAATGCTCGGGCGGCGAGAAACAACGAGTGGCGCTAGCCCGCGCCTTGGCGTTCGACCCCGAGATTCTGTTCTTCGACGAACCGCTCTCCGCCCTCGATTATCGCCTGCGCAAGACATTGGAGCGCGAGCTGAAGGAGCTGCACCAGCGGACTGGCAAAACCTTCGTCTACATCACGCATTCGCTTGAGGAAGCGATGGCGATGTCGGACCGCATCGCCATTTTGCGCGCGGGCCGGTTCGAACAGATCGGCCCCGCGGATGAAATCTACGCCCGCCCCATCAGCCGCTTCGTCGCCGATTTCATGGGCGAGGTGAACCTGTTCGACGCCGCCATGAGCGACCGCGGTCTCCAGGCGGATGGTCTGACCATCGCCGACGGCGTCGGCGCGGGCGGGGCCGATGGAACGGGCGCGCTGATGGTCCGGCCGGAGATGATCCGGTTCCTCGCGCCCGGCGAATCCGCAGACATCGTCGCCGAAGCCGTATTCGACGACGACTTCATGCTCGGCAGCCGCATCCAGCATGCGGTGACATTGGCGGATGGCCGGGCGGCCACGGTGGAAACCCTCCGCGCCGACCGCTTCAACGGTCGACCGGGCGACACGGTGCGCATCGGTTGGTCGATGGCCGGCGCACATTTCATTAAGGAGGACTGAGCGCGTGGAGCGGACCGATCGCCGTCTCGGCCTGCTGGCCGCGCTGCCGATCTCTGTGACGCTGGCGCTCGCCTTCGTCGCGCCGCTCTTGGTCGTCGCGGCGTTTTCGACCATGCCGCCGAAGGTCTTCGACCTTGCGCATCTGCCGGATTTCTCCGCCTACGCCGACGTCGTCAGCCAGGGCTATTGGAAGTCGCTGACATGGTCGCTGGTGATGGCGGCGCTTTCGACGATTGCGCTGTTTCTGATCTGCTGGCCGTTGGCCTTTGGGATGGCGAAGGTCTTCCGCAGCTTCACCCTAGTCATCACCGTGGCGGTCGTCCTCAGCCTCCTGGTGTCGGAGAACATCCGCCTGTTCGGCTGGGTGCTGACCCTGATGAAGGGCGGGATGATCGAAGGCCATCTGCGCGCTTGGACGGGCTTGAGCTTCGAAGGCCTGCTCTACAACGAAGCCGTCATCGTCTTCGGGCTGGTCTATGTCTATCTGCCGTTCATGCTGTTTCCGTTGGCGCAGGGCATCGCCATGGTGCCCGACGACGCGCGCCAGGCGGCGGCGGATCTTGGCGCCTCGCGCTGGCGGATCCTTCGTGAAATCGAGCTGCCGCTGGCCATGCCCGGCGTCGTGGTTGGCGCATTGCTCAGCTTCGTCCTCGCCGCAGGCGCGCTGGCGGAGGCCAAGCTGCTGGGCGGCCAAGCGGTGATCGTGATGGCCGACGAGATCGAGTCCGCCTTCACCTTCGGTCAGAACTGGCCGCTCGGCTCGGCGCTGTCGATGACGCTGATAATGCTGCTTGGCGCGCTGGCGATCTTCGGGGTCAGCCGCGTCGATCTCGACGCGATCATGGGGCGCAAGCGCTGATGGAGGCGTCGCGGGCGACGCGGCTCAGCCTGCTGATCTATGGGGTCGCTATTCTCGCGATCTTGTATCTGCCGCTGGTCGCGGTGTTCTTCGCATCGGTCTCGAAGGCGCGCTATCTCAGCTTCCCCATCCGGCGGTACGATACGGGGTGGTATGGCGACGCGCTGACCAGCCCGACGGTGATCGATCTCGTCTCCACCTCGCTGAAAATCGCCTGCATCGTCACGCTGATTTCGGTCGTTCTTGGCGTCTTCGGCGCGTTGGCCTTCGCGCGCTACCATTGGCGCTTCCGCGGCGCCTTTCAGAAGCTGATCCTGCTGCCGATCTTCTTCCCACAGACGGTGCTCGGTCTGGCGCTGTTGATGTGGTTCAACGCGGTCGGCGTGATCCCGAGCTGGCATACCGCCGTCGTCGCGCATCTGGTCTGGATCGCGCCGATCGCGACGTTGATCATCGCCATCCGGGCCTACAGCTTCGATCCCGCGCTTGAAGAGGCCGCGCGGGACATGGGCGCGTCGACCTTCACTGTGTTCCGGGAGATCACTCTGCCGCTGCTGGCGCCGGGGATCGTGTCGGCGGCGCTATTCGCCTTTCTGCTCAGCTGGGGGAATTTCCCGCTCTCGCTGTTCACGACCGGCGCGGATTCGACGCTGCCCGAATGGCTCTACGCCAAGATGGTGTCCGGCTACTCACCACTGGTGCCAACCGTCGGCATGCTCACCGTAGCGGGTTCGACGGCGCTTCTGCTGCTGGCTTTCGTCATCTGGCGTCTGCGCCGCGCCTCGAACGCCACGTCCTAAAAACAGGGGAGAAACTCCATGCTCACATCGATCTCCGGCAAAAGCGTCATCGTCACCGGGGCCTCCAAGGGCATCGGCAAAGGCATCGCCAAGGTGTTCGCCGCCCAGGGCGGCAAGATCATGGTCGCCGCGCGCACCAAGGCGGATATCGATGCGACCGTCGCCGAGCTCCGCGGCGCCGGCGGAACGGCGGAAGGCTGCGTCGCCAACGTTTCCGATTGGGGGTCGGTCGAGGCGATGGTCAAGGCGGCGGCCGACGCCTACGGCGGCGTCGACATCCTGTGCGCAAACGCCGGAGCCTTCCCGCAGACCAAGATGATCGACATGGATCCCGGCGAATGGGACCAGGTGATGGCGACCAACCTGAAAAGCGCCTTTCTCTGCGTCAAAGCGGCGATCCCGTATTTCGAGAAGGCCGGCGGCGGTCGCGTCATCCTGACCTCTTCGATCACCGGTCCCGTCAC
Organism: Pseudomonadota bacterium; assembly: GCA_039198535.1. Classification (GTDB taxonomy): domain Bacteria; phylum Pseudomonadota; class Alphaproteobacteria; order Rhodobacterales; family Rhodobacteraceae; genus JALEGB01. Next base: position 1,055 of record JBCCTM010000300.1, on the reverse strand, counting down.
CGGCTTCCCCGGCTGGGCGCATTACGGCGCGTCGAAGGCGGGGCAGCTCGGCTTCTTGAAGACCGCCGCGATGGAGCTCGCCCGCTACAACACGACAATCAACGCCGTCATGCCCGGGAACATTTTCACGGAAGGGCTTCAGGACCTTGGCCAGGAGTATCTCGACACCATGGCCGCCTCGATTCCGCTCAAGCGGCTCGGCGCGGTCGAAGACATCGGCAACGCCGCGTTGTTCTTCGCGTCGACCGAAGCCGGCTACATCACAGGCCAAACCATCGTGGTCGACGGCGGCCAGATTCTGCCGGAATCGCTCGAGGCGATTCAGGAGATTTGAGCGATGTCCTGGAAGACCGCCTATCGTTCGTTTTACTACGCGACCGCGGATGAGCCGGAGGATATCCGGCTCGACCCCGCATCGACCGCGCTGCTCGTCATCGACATCCAGAACACCTATCTGGAGCCGAAGGACGACGACGCCGAAAATGCTCGATGGGCGCCGTTCTTCACGCGAATGAACGAAATCGTCATCCCCAACACCAAGGCGCTGATCGAAGACGCGCGGGCGCGAGGCGTCGAGGTGATCTTCGCGCGCATCGCCTGCCTGAAGCCCGACGGACGGGACCGCTCGCTCAGTCAGAAGAAGCCCGGTTTCAATTACCTTCTTCTGCCGAAGGATCGGGAGGACAGCTTCGTCGTTCCCGAACTTGCGCCCCGGGACGACGAAATCACCGTGTTGAAAACCACGGATAGCGCGCTGACCGGCACGAATTTACGGCTCATTCTCCGCAATATGGGCATTCAGGATGTTGTCGTCGCCGGCATCTTCACCGACCAATGCGTAAGCTCGACGGTCCGTAGTCTCGCCGATGAGAGCTTTGGCGTTATAGTCGTTGACGATTGCTGCGCCGCAGCGACCGACGAATTGCACCATGCTGAGCTGAAAATCATCAAGATGATTTATTGTCACGTTATCTCCAAAAATGAAATTTTTGGCCTCTTTGTCGACTAAATTATAGCTTTAATTTTATTTATTACTTATGGTGACTAAAAAGCCT